>JBGQKF010000031.1:0-18424 GCA_041499435.1 Gammaproteobacteria bacterium | reverse complement strand
AGCGCGCTGTTGCCGTTCAGCCCATAGTTGCCGTCGAACGCGAGCTGCAAATAGACGGCGTAGGGGTTCTTCGGGGAATTTCCATCGGTCGGCTGGGACTCCCCGTCGCTCATGCGGTATTCGCCCTTGAGGAATCCCGATGCACTCAAGTGCGTCCAGACCAGCAGCTCCTCGTGAACTTGGTTGCCGTTGACCACGGCTTCGTTGTTGCGAACGCGGGCGTCACCATTGCCGTGCGGACAAGGTGTGGGCCCGCAATTCAGCGTTGTTGCGGCGTCGGCGTAATCGCCAGGCAGTGCCTTATAACGATCCTGAAAGCCGAAGTAAGCAGTGCGTACTTCATCGAGTTGGCCGGCCACTCGCTTCACCTTTGCGCTAGTGATCATTTCCTGCCCTTTGAGCGCGCCCGCCAGCAGAAATCCGACGATCAAAATGACGATGACGATTTCCAGCATCGTGAAGCCTCGTTGCGACGATCCAGCCATTGGGTTCCATAAGGGGCGCTGCCATGAGTGATGGCCAGCGAGAACCATGCCAGTATTTTTAGGGCTTAAAATGAGGAACCTATGATCGATTGTTGTGTGAAAGTCTCATGACGCAATGGTTTGCAGACCTATGTCGCCACATCCCGACGATCGTTATAACCAATTGTTTGTACGATGAAATAGCGCCATGAACCGGTATCGGAACGCGAGTGATGCGCCTGCGTCATTTTTCCGACGGGGATGACGATTTTTCAGCGCCTTTCATCTGCTGCAGGCGCTCGAGGAGAAACCGAAGCTCATGCGGGTCTTTGATCGTGTCGCTCGCGAGCAGACCCCCAAGCAATACGCGGGCGGTTTCATATTCGCCCATATCCTCCCGCAGAAAAATGTGCATCTGTTGTGCCCAGTGCGGGACGCTGGGAGCAGTGGCGTGCTGGGCCAATGCCTCAGCGTATTTGAGCGCGAGTGGCAAATCGTGCAGCCGGTGTTTCGCGATGATGGCGGCATGCGCCAGCCATCGCCAGCGATGGTTGGGATCAGCGAGGAATTCCTGATACACGAACGCGAGCATCTGCCGCTGCTTATTTTCGTCCGGGACTTGCGCGTATAGATGGGATGCCATCAGCAGGGGGTATTCGGTACGCGGATCGAGTTGGAGAATCCGCTTCAGCCAGGCCAGCACCTTGCCGTAGTCAAGCTCAGCGAACGGAATGCTGATGCCGGGCTGGTTGTCGAATGCCTGCAGGTGCAACGTGAGCGCCTGTGCCAGCGGGATCGGATCCCCCCCGCTGAGAGTCTTCAGCACGGGCAACGGTGGGGGAGCGGGAAGCTCCTCGGCGCGTGCCGTGGGGCGAGGCTGCACTACGGTCATTGCCACGTGCAGGGCAAGTAACACGAGCAACAGCGCGCGGATGAGGCCGGGCACGGCGCCAGCAGGCCGCTCTTCGCGGTTGCGACTCATAAGCTCTTGCGGTAAAGATCGTACAGGCCCGCGCATACCAGCAGGGCGGAATAGATGAGCGATTGCACTGCCACGAACCCGAGCGTGCGCAGTCTGGGCGGCTCACCGACCAGCCAGCTCGTGAGCGTGAAGCGGCCCAGATCCGGCAGCAGCCACGCCAGCGCATCGACCAGCCACGCGACGGCGCGGTTGGTCCACTCGTTTGGCGACAAGAGCGGCGACTGCGACAGCAGCCGAATCGCACTGATGCCGCGGGCCAACAGGTAGAATGCGACCACGAAGCTGATCGCAGGCATGATTTGGACAAAGGTGATTACACAGAACAGCGCCAGAGCGGCGATCAGTATCGCTTCCAAAGCCAGGCTCAGAGTCCACCAGGCCACTGCGAAACTGGGTGTAGCGGCCAGCATGACCACCCCGGCCAGGATGGCGAGTGATACTGAGATGAGCGCGAACCCGGCGAATCTTCCCAGATAGTAACCGGCCCGCGGCAGATCGAGTGCCAGAAGCAGCTCGACGCCCTTATCGTTGAACTCCCGAACCATGCTTGCTGCCACATACAGACTCAACACGAATACGGTGGCCAGCCGCAGCGCTGCGGCAAGGAACCCGCTTTGCATGCGAGCGGTTTCAGCGATGGCGATATGCTTTACGAATAGGCTGGCCAGGAACAAGAGGCCGGCCACGGTGAGCGCTATCCAGGGAAGACGGGTGCGCAATGCTTCCAGGAGCGTGAAGCGGGCAATGATCGCGATCTTCTTCAGGGTCGAAGACATGTCGAGGGGCTCGTGTGCGTGACCAGAGTCAGGGCCGAGCAAATGCTGCGCCCGATCTGCACTTTGATGTAAACGCTGCGGCTCCGCCGCGCTTGGTGCGTGCCTTGCTGACCGTGCGCCAGCAGGACTGGCTCGCGCTCATGCTGCTCGGATTGCATGTTGCACTGGCTTTCGGGATCGACGCGCCAGTCTCGCAGGCATTCCTGCTTTTCCATTTCGGATGCTTTCTCCTGTGGCAGCCGGTGTGGCGCGGGGAACAAAGAGTCTACCTTGGGCAGGCGGCATTGATTGTCGGCGCGGCTACGCTACTGGTGGCCGCCGAGAGCTGGTGGTTGATGGCGCTGTGGTTGTGCATCCTGTTCGCTTTGATCGGCGGGGAGGTCCCGGCCATAAAAAACGTGGGACAACGGGTGGTCTCGCTGATTGCCGCCTGTTACCTGGTTGGCGTTCTGCTGGTCTGGGTTGTCCCCCATCTGTTCGCGCCGGCTCAATTCGGCGGGGTATTCTTGATGGCGGTTCGCTATGGACCTATTGCGGCACTGCCGCTGATCTTTCTCATCAAGACCGAAGCGCCCAAGCCGGTCGCCATGTACTCAGTGGACCTGGTCTACAGCCTGCTGCTGTTCCTGATGATCGTCGTGCTGGTTCTCGGCGCATTCGTCATGCGCGAGGTGAGCCACGGCGACTACGTCGTATCCCTGGCAAAGGCGCTGCTCATCATCGGCGGCATTCTGGTGGCCGTATCCTGGCTGTGGGATCCGCGTGCCGGGTTTGCGGGCATCGGGCAGCTGCTGACGCGCTATTTCTTAAGCGTCGGTATGCCGTTCGAGCGGTGGATGCATGCCTTAGCCAATCTCGCCGACCGGGAGCGAGATCCCGACCGTTTCGTGGCGACGGCCCTGGAAGAGATGGCGGCTTTCCCCTGGATCGAAGGCATCGACTGGCAAACCGCGCAGGGCAGAGGGATCGCGGGGCGCTTGTCGCGCCATGGCACGCCGTACACCTTCGGCGGGCTCTCCATGACGCTTTATACGCGCTGGTCTCCGAGTCCGGCGTTGGTGGTGCACATGCGGCTGCTGGGACGCCTGCTCGCCGACTACTACGAAACGAAGCGACGCGAGCAGGAGCAGCGCCAGAATGCATATCTGCACGCGATATACGAAACCGGCTCGCGCCTGACACACGATGTGAAGAACCTGCTGCAGTCCTTGAGTTCCTTGTGCGCGGCCGTCGAAAGCAGCGACGAAGCGGACGCTTTGGCTGTGCGTCAGCTGGTACAGCGGCAATTGCCTCAGGTTACGCAACGGCTGCAGGGCACCCTCGACAAACTGAATCAAGGCCACGACATTCGAACGGAAACAATTTCTGCTGCGGAATGGTGGCGCACGCTGCGGCAGCGCTATTCGCATGAAACGGTGTTGTTCGAGCCGATCGCGTTGCCAGAAGCAGTGGAGATACCGGTGGATCTTTTCGATAGCGTAGCCGACAACCTGCTGCAGAATGCGCTGGTAAAGCGTCGTTCGGCTGTCGAGATACGGATTCGTGCAAGTTTGTCATGGGATTCCGGATGTATATTGCGAGTGTGCGATGACGGGCAGCCGCTGGGAGAGTACCTGGTGCGGCGCCTGTTCGCAGCCCCGGTGGCGTCATCGCACGGGTTTGGGGTGGGACTTTATCAGGCCGCAAGGCAGGCGGAGGCCAACGGCCACCGCCTGCTGTTGACCAGCAATGTGAAAGGCAAGGTGTGTTTCGAGCTGCGTCCCTACACTAAGGAAGTTTTCCCGCGGCAACCATCCGGCTGAGCACGATCGTTTGCGGGACCCACGCCACGAGGTCGTCGAACTCGCCGCCGGGCGCGCCTGGAGCTGTCGCTTGCGAACGGCTTATGAAGTCGGTGCATTCGGCGGCGGTCGTGCAGTAGAACTTGGCGTGATTGGTATCTTCATCCAGATTCGTATCCGAGCTGTCCGCAACGTCGGTACCGTCTTCGGTTCTGCCCCAGTTCTTCGGTCCGTGTGAGATGACGACGGCGACCAGATTCGTGGCGAGATTCGCCAGGCTACCGTCGGCTAAGCGAGTCTGGACGGTCTTCAACGTGCCACCGGTATTGAAATCGAATGTGCCGTTGGCATACTGCGGCACCACACTGTAGCGGATCATTTTGCCCCATGCATCGGACTTGGGCAGACCGAGCGCAACCCACGGCAGGAAGCCGGTGCAGTCGCGTGCATCCCCGCACGCGACATCGCGCTCCCGCCCGTCGTTTTCAGAGAACGCCGGCCGCGGCAGCCGACCGTTCACTATTGCATACCCCAAGAGCGCTTCGTTGAGCTCGTCCAGCTGTTTTTGCGTCTGGCTAGCCTTGCGCTGCTCTACCTGCGTCGTGAGCGGAACGAGCAGGCTGCCCAATAGCAGCGCAACGACGGCTACCACGACTGCTAACTCGACAAGCGTGAACCCTTTGGTGTTGTGTTGCGTCGGCTTGAACCGGTCCATTTTTTGTTTTCCTTTATTTTCATAGTTATTGGTATACGACCGTGTCGTTGAATGCGGCAGTTGCGGCTGCCTGTTTGAATAACATGGTTAGAGAGCCATCGCGGTTTGCATCTTCCAGGTACGCGAGCGTGCTACTGCCCACGCCCCGGATTTGCCCGGTGATCGGGCGGCCGGCAACGAGGACGACAACCCGCCTGCTCGCGGAGGCGGAGGGAGGATTCACGGTAAGGCAGGCGCCGCATCCTGGCAGCGGAGCATCTGGCGCATATCCTGGAGCGACCCCGTAGAACACCAGGTTCACCCAATTTGCCCACCATTTGTATTCATTGACCTGCATACCGATCGGACAGTATTGCGGCCAGTGGTCATTGAGCCCGTTCGCTTTGCTCGCGTTCAGCGTCTGCGCCAGGCGCCCGAAATATGTGCCACTCGTGTCGGATAGACTCGAAGCGTAATTATCCGATACCGATGCGGCCCAGGGGTAGTGCTCGGCATTGTCTTTGGCATAGTTGCGCAGGCACGCCAACGCCTCGCGCGCAACGCGCTGCTCGAGCTTCGGCATGAGATCGGAATAGCGCACGACAATCAGCGTGTCGTTCACGACGATATCGCCCGCAGGGTTGCGGATCGGACCTGCAATCAAGCCGTTGGTATTCGTGGCGTCGGCGAAATCCTTGTTGTCTTCGGCCGCTGCAAGGGCCGGCAGAACAGTGGAATCGGCGATATCCAGATAATTGACGGGGCTGCATCGCGCGGTCGCCGGGCTGCTGCAGATTCCCGAATTTTCGCAGCCGGCAACGTCGGCGTCCCCGCTACAGCTGCGATCCTGCGCAGAGGCGCCGCCAAGCCGTGTGATGACGGCCCCCGGCGCGAGCACTACCGCAATTGCGCCGCTCGGCACGACCGCCGGATTATTGGCAGGCGTGGTGCCGTCGTGAACGAGGGCTCCAGACGCATCGCGCACGGTTATGGTTCCCGGCGTCTCGCTATTCAGGCACTTCGCTCCACCGGGCGTCGTACACTGATTGACCGTGCTGCGTTGAAAATTCGTCGACAAGGCATACCATAGGCGTTCGCCGTCTGCGTCACGCAGATCGGAGAGTCCCAACGTCTTCCAGGGAAGCCGCCCGAGGCGTTTACTCGCGGCTGAGCAGGTGAGCTCGGCGTGTCCGTCGTCATCGAGATCGGGGCAGGGCAGGTCCCCCGGACGGGTCGCAAGCGAATCGGACTTTACGGCCACGGCATACGCGACCAAAGCCTCTTTCGCCCTCGCTAGCGCCTGCGTAGTTTGCCTCTGTCGCTGCGTTTCGATCGCGCTGCTGTGTGCGATCGTCAGCAGCACGCCCACCATTATGAAGCCGACTACAGCCAGCAATACGACGAGCTCTATGCCCCGCTGCCCTGTGTGTAGTTGGCTGCCCACGGGTGTGCTACTGCTGCGTCTTGTCGGCTGGCGCCGCCGCAGGTTCTGGCGCAACGTCGTCCACCGTGCGGTCGTCGCGCACGCCCTGAGGCACCTGAGCGCGATTGGAGACGAACCCGCGCTGCTGCGGCGCTGGTTTCGGTGCGGGGACGGCGGTCTGTGGACGGCGCTCGAACGGTTCTTTTACACGTCCGGTGACCAGGTCCACCTGCTGTCCGATCTTGATCTCCACGCGCCGGCCTTTGTCCGGCTCGCGTACCAACACCGTGCCGGCTTGAGCCTGTGGCGCAACTTGAAACTGCATCCCGTCGGGTGTCTCGCCTTCGATCGGCTTGCCGTTCACCCAGACGATGGTTTCGCCGTCGCTGCGTTTGACTACTCCGTTGATCAGCACGCTGCGTGCAGCGGGCGGCTTGGGTGTCTTGACTACGGCCGCCGCGACCGCCTCAGAGCGGATCTTATTGCGTCGTGCATTGTCCAGGGCGGCGCGCTGCTCAGGCGTAAGAAACAACCGTCCCAGCGGGGCGTCCTGCTGCGCAAAGGCGGGAGCGGCGATGATCGCCAGAAGGCTCACCAGCAGGAGTCGGCTCATGACTTCCCCTCCTCCGGGGCAGGGCCCGCGATGGTGATCCACGCGACCTCGCACTCGGCTCTGAGCGTAGGCTGATTTACCGGGATTGCCAGGTTGACAGCCAGGCGCTGCAGTTTGCATTCGTTCACGGTGAAACGTCCGACCTTTTGCGCGGCGAGCGCCTGAAAGAAATGCAGCAGGTCGCCTTCGTGCAGCAGCTCGAACCGCAGCTTCATCACCGACTGGTGCACCGGGAGCGAATCAGCCGCCACCTCAGCCTTGAACGCATAGGCTTGCTGCGGTTCGAGCTCATACTCCACACCGTACAGGTCGACCTCGCTGTTCGCGGTACGCAATGCATCGATCCAGCTGATGCGCTTTTCTTCGCCCACTATCCCGGCACGCTCGAGCTGCGTGTAGGGCTCGACGTAGCGCTCGATCGCGTTTTTCTCCTGATCCGATTGCTGCACCTTCTTGCGCGCTTCGACCAGCAGCTTTTCCTGCGCAGCCACGCCTTGCTGCGCCTGCTTGACGGCAGCGGCGGTGTAGCGCAACGCGAAGTTACTGACGATGATAACGATGATGAGCGCCAGCGTTGGCTGGAACAGGGCGCGTACGTCTTTCGAGGATAAGCTGCGCATGGCCTTATACCCCCGGCTTCAAACGTATTTCGACATCGAACTGCGCGGACTGCGGCTGCTCCTGCCGCAGGCTCGCCGTGGAGCCGGTCAGCGTTGCCGACGATGAAAGGTTGAGCGGCATCTTGGTCACCTTTGCATCCGCTACATTCTCATTCTTCGAGAGATCCCGCACGAAGCTGTTGATGTTGGCGAGCGCGCTCTTGAAGTCTCCCGGCTGTGCAGTCAGTTCCATTGCGAGCAATGCCGACTGTGACAGCGCAGTTGCGCTGGCTGGGCCGCTGCTGCTCTCTGGACCGGAGCGTCCATACTTCCAGCGCAGGCTGGTCAGCCGCATGGCAGGGTATTTGTCCAGTTCCGCGCTGATTACGCGAAACATCGTATCTGGAAAGCGGCCCATGGTACCGATGCGCTCGGAAACCTCGACGGTCGCCTGCAGCCTGCTCGCGGCAGCGGGGGAAGGCGGGAAGCTGCGCGTGATTTCCTGGTAGTGACTCTGCTCTTGGTGCGTCTTGAGAGAAATCTGGTGCGCCTCGTCCTGAAGGCCCATCACGTTGTAGAGATTGAAGCCGCACCACGTAGCAGCCAGCAGACCGGCCGCGCCGCTCAACGCATACACGCCGCGGCTGATCTGCAGCCGGGTGTAGCCGCTGGTGAGCGCCGGCGGCGCCAGGTTGAGCGCAGGCGCCTTCTGTTGCCCGAGCAGGAACAAATGCAAAGCGTCCGGGCTCGCGCTGAGAGCGGTGGAGTCTACTCCGATGCGGTTGGTGATCTCGTGCGGCGGAATGCGCACGGCGCGCAGGTTGCGTCTGCCGTGCACCACCATGTCGGGCAGCGCTGCGAGGCTGCCATCCTGATCTAGGATGACGACATTGAGCATCTCGTCGACGTGCGTGACGTTGAGCGCATCGAGATACATGCGCGTGTTGCGTACTTCTTCCGCGGAGGATTCGAGCGTGCTGCCGGACCCGCTGGCGCGCAACGGGGTGAGGCGGCTGATGCGAAACCGCCCGTCCTTGACGAAAGTCTGGCGCACTCCGGCTTCGTGCCGGGATACCAGCAACAGATTCTGTTCCTTGAGCTCGAGCTGCTTGATCAAGCCGAGCGTGACCAGCGGCAGAGGGAAGACCCCCGCGATCGGCAACTGGCTTGCGCCCAAGACGCGCAACCAGGGATCGAACAGCTCCGTGTTGGTGACTGCCGCGAACAGATAGCGATCGTCGCGGCGCTTGGTGTCTTCGCGTTGCGTGAGTTGCGCGCCGAAGAATGGAGTGCTGCGGTACAACTGCTTCAGCTTGCGCTCCAGCATGTCGCGCCGATCTTTGCCGAACGCGTGCGGCAGCGTCTCGAAGCGGTAGTCCTCGTCCACCGTATCGGCCATCAGGTAGACGGGTACGCCACGTGCCGCGCGCAGGAATGTAGCGAAGGCCTGCTGATCCGGCTCCGCGTTGCTGAAGCCATGCACCGCGGACAGCCGCCGCCCGGTCCACAGCCCGGCGCTGAGGTGAGAAGGCGAGGCGCAAAGAACGAGCTTTCGGGCCATATCTAGACTTTGATCTTGCCTATGATCTCGTAGATCGGAGTGAGGACAGAATACAGGATCAGCGCCAATATCAGTCCCAGCACGAGCGTCATAGTGGGCTCGAGCAACTTCAATGCCTTATCCACGGCTTCGCGCACATCCCGCGAATAGAAATAACTGATATTGAGCAAAGCCGTGTCCAGCGCACCGGTATTTTCCCCAACCCGCATCATGCGAATTACCAGCGGCGGAAACAAGCCCAAATTGTGAAAGGTTTCGCTCATACTTTCACCCGCATTGATCTGCTGCCCGGCGCGTTGCAACCCTTCGGCGATGACGCGGTTGCCGACGATCTCCTCGCTGGTCTTGATCGCATCCAGGATGGTGATGCCCGACTGGTACATGAGCGCAAAGAAGTTGGCGAAGCGCGCCATGATGATCTTCTGCAGAATCGGGCCGATCACCGGCATGTGCAGCTTCACGTAGTCGAAATAGTAGAGTCCCTTCGGGCTGGTCCTGACGATGTAGGTGAGGATGCCGGCCGCGATGAACGGAAAAGTGATGACGATGTACCAGTATTGCGCGGCGAAGCCCGAGACTGCGATGAGAACGCGCGTTTGCAACGGCAGCTGCATCCCCAGGCTCTTGAGGAGCGTCACCACCTGGGGCACGAGGTACAAGAGCAAGAACATGATGACCCCGAACACCACGATCAACACCATGGTCGGGTAGATGAGCAGCCGGCGGGTTTGCGACACCAGTTCGTCCTGCCACTTGAGCGCGTTGCCCAGGCTCTCGAAAACTTCCGTCATTCTGCCCGATTGCTCGCCGGCCTTGACCAGGCTCACGAACACCGCGCCGAAGTCCTGGGGAAAGGCCGCGAGCCCTTGCGAGAGCATCTTGCCGCCCTCGATATCTTCCACCACCGAGGAAAGGATTTCGCGAAACCGCGGGTTGTCGGTGCTCTCGCGCAAGTCGCGCAGACCTTCGATCAACGGGATCCCGGACTTGGTGATCTGCTCTAGATCGAAACAGAACGTGATCAGATCGCGTCGCGTAATGCTGCGTGCTGCGAGCGCGGTGCGGCCGGCGCGGATCGCGCGAAAGGTGATGAGGTCGAGCCCCATGCGCTTCAACCGCAGCTCGAGGTCCACCTCGTTGCTGGCGTCGAGCTTGCCCCGTGCCGGGCGCCCGAGTTTGTCGACTGCTTTGTAGATGAACGCGGGCATAGGAAACGGTCAGTCCAAGGAGAGCGCGAGCCGGTCGGCCGTGCTAGCGGAAGCGCTGCGTTAGATCCACCGAACGGGCAACTTCCGCGATGCTGGTATGGCCAGCGAGAATGCGTGCAATGCCTTCTTCAACCAGCGAACGAAATCCCTTTTCAACGGCGACACTGCGCAGCTCTCGTGCAGTAGCACGGCGGGCGACGAGCTCGTCGATATCGGCGTCCATGCGCAGGATCTCCATTATCGCCGTGCGCCCGCGATAGCCGCGAAAATTGCAGTGCTTGCAGCCCGCCGGCCGGTAGATCTTGAGCCCGGGATCGCCCTCCACACCCAGCACCTGACGTTCCTCGCGCGTAGGGTTATACGCTTCCTTGCAGTGGTTGCACAGCATGCGCACCAGGCGCTGCGCGATGATGCCGATGATATTGCCGGCAATGATATCGGGCAGGATGCCGATGTCGAGCAGCCGGGGGAACGCCCCAAGCGCCGAGTTGGTATGCAAAGTGGTGAACACCTGATGTCCGGTCATGGCCGCGCGAAATGCCATTTCCGCGGTGTCCCGGTCGCGCACCTCACCCACCAGAATGATGTCCGGGTCCTGGCGCATCATGGACCGGATGCCGTTCACGAAGTCCATTTTGGCGGCTTCGTTGACCGATGTCTGCCGCATCATGGCCACCGGGTACTCCACCGGATCCTCCAGGGTCATGATGTTTACCGACTCCACATTGAGCTGTGAGAGCAGGGAGTAGAGCGTCGTGGTCTTGCCGCTGCCGGTCGGGCCGGTGATGATCAGAATGCCCTCCGGCCGTGCCAGCATCAGACTCAATACATTGAGCACATGCTTGGGCAGACTCATCTGGTCTAGATTGATGATCGACTTCTCGCGGTCGAGCACGCGCAGCACGATGTTCTCGCCGTGAATGGTCGGCTGGGTCGCGACACGGAAGTCGATCGGGCGTCCGTTGAGATTGAGCGAGATACGGCCGTCCTGAGGCGCACGCGTCTCAGCGATATTCATGCCGCTGATGACTTTCACCCGGACCGCGATACCCGGCCAGTAGTTCTTGTGCAGGCTGCGCACCTGCTCCAGAACACCATCGATGCGGTAGCGCACGCGCAGGAAGGCGAATTCGGGTTCGAAGTGAATATCGGAGGCGCCGCGCTTGACCGCATCGACCAGCAGCGCTCCAACCAGGCGGACGATCGGCTGTGTATACTCGTCGCCCCCGGCGGTCTGCAGGCTCTGGTAGTCGATCTCGCCGGTCTCGATCTCCCTCAGAATCCCGTCCACGGACAGCTCGTGTCCGTAGAAGTGATCGATGGAATCTTCCAGCTGCGCTTCGCCGGCCAGCACCGTGCGGATCTTGACCTGCTGCCCGATGGTCGAGCGCAACTGGTCGAGCGCCACGACATTGAACACTTCGGTGATTGCGACCGTCAGTACCCGTTCGTTGTTATCGAACGCAATCGGCAGCAGGCGATGACGGCGCGCGAAATCCTGCGGGATCAGCTTGAGCGCATCGCCATCGACGACCACCTGCGTGAGATCGATGCTCTCCTGCCCGATGGTCCGCGCCATGATGTCGCGGATCACCGCTTCGGTAACGAAGCCCAGACGCACCAGCAGGCGCCCGAGCGGTGCCGACTGGTTCTTCTGCTCGGTGAGCGCGATGCGCAGCTGGTCGGGCGTGATCAGGCCCTGCTGGATCAATAGCTCGCCGAGGCGCAGTTTCTTCCGCTGCTCGGACATGACTTGCGCGGCGCTCAATCGAAGCGTGCCGAGAGCTGGCCGATGCGCTCGATCACGCGCTTCTGATCGAAATTCGCGCGGCCCTTCTGAAAGCTGAGGTCGATGGCCTTGCGGTAATAGGTGAGCGCCAGTTTCGATTGATTCAAATGCTCCAGTCCCACCGCCAGGTTGTAGGCGTAGTCGGGGTTATCGGACTGCATCTGGAACGCCTGGAAGTAGGCCTGCTGCGCAGCCGGCCACTGATTCTGGTTCGCGTGGAGATTGCCGAGGCTGTAGTAGAGGAACGCCGACGGCTCGCGTGCGATCAGTTGCTTCAGCCGCGTCTCGCTCATCTGCGGGTCCGCCTGGCCGATCAGTGCGATCAGGCCTGCCTGGGCGGTTGCATTGCGCGGCTCTGCGTCCAGTATGCGCTCGTAGAATCCGATCGCCTGCTGCACCTCTCTGCGCTGCGCGGCGATAGCGGCAAGGCCCAGCAGTGCATCGATATTCTGTCCCTCGCTTTGTAGCGCATTGCGATACAGGGTCTCCGCCCGATCGAGGCGACCCTCCTGCAAAGCGAGGTAGGCATCCTTGATGATCGGTGCGACGGTGCCGGGGCCGGGCTCGGAGGGTTTACTGGAGATCTCATGCTCCAAAGTTGGAACCGACATGACCGGCGCCGCTGACTCCTTGCGTGTGCGCCGTTTGCCCGGCACGACAGCCGGCCGGACCGCCTGCTCGGGATTCGCCGTCGTTTCATCTGGATCCGCGGTTGTGCGGACGCGTGGCGTCACAGCTGCAGTGGCTTGCGTTGGTTTTGCAGTCGCCTCCGCTCGCTGCGGGCTTTGCGCAGTTGCGCTTGGATGCAATGGGCTCGTCCCTGGTTTCACGATGTCGGCGGGCGCTACTGGGCTGGCGGAGGGCACGGCGGCCGGCGTGGGGTTTGAGGGCACAGGCTGAGGCGCCGGCGCCCCGACGGCAGCGGGCTGACTCGGTGTGACCGGCGCAGAAGGCTTCGGGGTGCCTGAGGGAGCGAGCGGGTCGCGCTGCGCGACTACGGTTTTGGGCCCAGGAGCAACTGGAAGCGCAGCCGGCGGCGGGACTTTCGGCGCCATCGGCTGCCGCATGAATTCGCCACGCAGAATCCCCGGATGAGCGATCTGCAGGTAAACGTAGGCGCCATAGAATACGAGAAAGACCCCGGCGCCGATGCCAAGCGCCCATACCGGGCGGTCGCGCAGGAAATCGATCCAGCCTGCGCTCGGTGTTTCGCTCGCCCGCAAGATGGCGGCGGCGTTTGCCGGCGAAGGCGACGGCGATGCTCCGAATGGTTCGAACCGCTGACCGGGCTCGGTGGGCAGCGGCTCGTCGGCTTCGAAGAGATCTTCCTCCGCGAGCGCGAGCTCGGTTTCTGGCGCGAGTTTCGGCTGTTTGGCTTCCACCGCAAACGCGGGCGACAGGATTGCTGCTGGCGGTTCCGGGGTGGGCGGTGCGGCAGGCGGCGGCTCCTCTACTGGAGCCGTGCCCGCTTCACGATTCTTGGCCGCTTTCTGCAGCGCCTGTAACAGCAGACTCATGGATTCAGGCCGGTCTTGTCGACTTCAGGCAGGAACTTGCGCAGGTGCTTCAGTTCATCGCTGTTGAGCGATGGATTGGTGACCACGGTCGGGCGGATGAAGATGACCAGCTCTGTCTTCGCCACCGCATCGTTGCGAAACTGGAAAGCTTCGCCCACGCGCGGGATGTTGCCCAAGCCCGGAACCTGGTCGGTATTGCGCGCCACGTTGTCCTGCATTAGACCGCCGAGGATGGCGGTCTGACCGCTCACGAGTTGCAGAACCGATTCCATCTCACGGACCGTGACCTCGGGTATCACGCTCTTGATAGTCGTCTGAGTCTTAGTGTTAGGATCGAAAATGACCAACGCCGGGTTGGGGTCTTGGACAAAGTCCCTGACGCGCGTGATGGTCGGTCTCACATCCAGAGTCACTACACCGTTTTCATTGATCTGGGGCGTCAGGCTGAGTACGACGCCAATGGCGACGGTGTTCGGCGTAGTTGTGAACGATTGCAGGTTAGTTGACGTGGCCGTTCCTTGGGCAATCTGAGACTGGATCGTGAAGTAGACGACGTTGTCGACCACCTTGAGCAGAGCGGTCTGATTGTTCATGGCCATCAGCTTCGGGCTGGACAGCACGCGAACGTTCCCGAACTGCTCCAGCAGTTGAACAGTGCCTGTGACGCTGGGGTTCGTGGCGTTATTCGCATAGCCAATCGTCAGACCGGTAGCGGCAGGATTCACTTGCGATCCGCCAATCGTTCCCGTCAGCCCTTGAACGAAGGTAAAGCCAGCGCTGCTCAAAGAAACACTTTTCCAGTCGACGCCCGCCTGGTAGGTCTTCGAGAGCGCGACTTCGGCGATAGTGGCTTCGATGAGCACTTGACGCTGCGAGGCGTTGCCGATGCTGTCCAGGTATTGTTCGACTAGCTGGTGTTGTCGTTCGGTCCCCATTACAGAAACCGTCCCGGCGACTTGATTTATGATGATGTCCTGTTTGACGTCAATGGTTCCGGCGGTGCCCGAAGGGCCGAACGCTTTGTCGAAAAGGGTCGTGGCGCCCTGCCCCGCGCGAGCCACCGCCTCAGCCTGCGCCAAGCGTTCCTCGCGAGCGGTGCGCGTCGCCTCCGCCTGGGCTTGCCGCTCTTCGGCGCTCTGGCTGAGCTTGCGCGTGGAAGTGAGGATGCTCTGAACGTTTTCGTGCAGAACTTCCCAGAAGTTATTCTTGGAGGTGGAGGTCACCGCGGTCATCGACGTGCCTCCGCTCGGTGGTTGCGCTGCACCGCTGCTTGTGCTTCCGGAACTGATCTGGCCGCTGACCGAGATGCTGGAGGTCGTATCGCGCGTCATGTTCACGTAGGCAACTTTGTACGTCTTGAGAAACGGACTGTCAGGGCCGATAACGATGGTCTTGCCTTCCACCGTATACCGCATGTTCACCTGGCGTGAAATGCGGTCAAGAATTGCCGGCAAAGTCTCGTCGATGGCATTCAGGCTGACCAGGCCTTGCAGGCCGGGGTGGATGTCGATGTTCTCTTTGGTGTCGCGCGCAAGCGCGAGCAGGAGCTCTTTGACCGGCACCTCGTGCACTACGACGCTGTATGTGGGCGTCTTAATGCGCGGTTTGGGCGGCGGCGCATAGGCGTTGCTGGTGACCGGCGGCAGTATTTGCTCGCCCGGCTTCAAGGGCGGCACGGTCTCCTTGTCGAGGTGACCTTCCGAGGGTGGGATAGACGGCCGGTATGCGCAGCCGGCGCAAGCGAGCAACACCGCCATCGCGAACGCGACACCAGCGCGATAACGATGTTTCAAACGCGGTGCGTCCCAGATGTTCTGCTTATTCAGTGGAGCCTCCACCATCATTCCGGCAGGTGAGCAACCGGGATTATGCACTGTCGGTTATGGAATTTGGTTCCTCGTGCCTGCGGTCGCCGCCGCCGCCCTCTCATCGGCGAACTGGCCGCAGGCCTGAATCAGGATCGCTTCTTCATCCCGATCTCGCCGCGGATACCTTGCACCGTTCGGATGTAGGGCCGGTTGACCTTGAGCTCCTCCGGCAGCGCTTCGAGCGATTTGACAGCATCCAGGCGGCTGGCGAACGCCCCATACAAAACGGTCATTGAGGGCTGCCGGTTCGCAACGGTACGGTACACAAAAACCTTTTCTATTTCAATATATTTGGACAAGGTTTCAAAATAGTGTCTGAGGAGTGTGGGATCGTTGGATCCGAGCAGTTGAATACTGAAGACCGCGCCCTCCACCTCGTCCAGCCAGCGCTCGGTCGCAAGCAAGCGTTGTTCCAAGAGGTCGCTATCCGTCGAAAGGGTCGCGCTCATCTTGAGCGACTCTGGTGCGTCGGCGACAGCCGTTTTGGCTGCAACCGGGTGTGCCGCTGGCGCGACCAAAGCCGTCGGTTCCAACAGTCGGGGATCGGGTGCAGGAGGGGCCGCTGACTCCGGGGTGCTCTCTGCAGGCTTTACGGGAAGAGCGGCCGCTATCGGCTGAGGCTCAGGCGCGGCGGTCAGGCGAGGTGGCACCAAGGGCACGGCACCGCCGGTGGCTGCTCCATACTGATAGTAGAAGGCGCCGATGCCGATTGCCGCCAATATCAGCACGCCGATCACCGGAATCAGCCAGCGCGGCCGGCTCCGGTATCTGCCGGCGGCGTTGAACTCGCTGTCTTGCACCGCCGCACGCAGGTGCTTGACGGTGACGTTGTGCGTGTTTTCCGCGAATGCCGCCAGCAATGCCTTGTCGGCGACGATATTGATGCGCCGGGTGAGGCCGCCGGTGGCGGATGTGAGGTAGCGCACGCCCGCGTTGTTGAACAGATCCGGCCCATGATAGCCGGCAGCGCGCAAGCGAAACGCGATGTAGGCGCGCACTTCTTCCGCATTTAGCGGCACAAGCGAGAAGCTGTGCGTGATCCGTTCCCGTAACTGGCGAATCTCGGGTTTGCGGAGATTGTCATCGAGCTCCGGCTGGCCGAAGAGAACGATCTGCAGCAGCTTGTGCTGCTTGGTTTCCAGGTTGGAGAGCAGCCGGATCTCTTCCAGGGTTGCGATCGGCATGCTCTGCGATTCTTCCACGAATACCACGACCTGGCGGCCCTCGGCGTGCCGCCGCAGCAGGTATTCATTGAGGGCGTGCATCACAACCAATCGGCCGGCATCCCGACCGATCGGAAGCTGCAACTCGAATGCGACTGCATGCAGGATTTCTTCCGGAGACACACTCGGGTTGGCGAGATAGACCGTCTCCACGGGGCGCGGCAGGCGAGCCTGCAGCACACGGCAGAGCATCGTCTTGCCGCTACCCACTTCTCCAGTCACCTTGATAATGCCTTCGCCCTGGCTGATGGCGTAGATCAGCGCCTCCAGTACCGCACCGCGATTGCCGCCTTCGAAGAAGAAGTCGGTGTCCGGGGTAATCTTGAAGGGCGCCTGCGACAGCCCGAAGAATTGGTAATACATCAGCGTTCGCTGGTAGTGGTCGAATCCATGCCTTGGCCGGGCATGTAGTTTTGCATCCGGCTGTAGAGAGTCGTGCGATGCACGCCCAACAGCTTTGCAGCCTGGCTCAAGTTGCCGTTGGTGAGTGCAAGTGCGGCCTCGACGTAGCTGCGTTCGATGTGCTGCAAAGTAAGGTCGAGACTGAAGCCCTTCTGCATGTGCAGCTGCCGCTTGGCGGCCTCGACCGCGGCGCGTAGGTCCATGTTGACACCCGGCTCGGGCACATTTTGCCCCTGGTCGGGATCCAGCTCGGTCAGCAGCCGTTCGCTGTTCACCGATTCGCCCGCGTACTTTGTCGTGAGGCGGATCACGATGTTGCGCAGCTCGCGCACGTTGCCCGGGAAGGCATAGTCCATCCACAACTGTTCCGCGCGCGCATCCAGAGTGAATAGTGCGCTCCCGGTCTGCTTCGCGTAAAAATCGGAGAAATAGGCGAGCAGGCGCCGTTTGTCCTCACCGAGATCGCGTAACGGCGGCACCGATACCGTGAATACGCTCAATCGATGATACAGGTCCGCACGGAAGCGGCCGGCCTTCACCTCGTGGCGCAAGTCCCGATTGGTCGCAGCGATGACGCGCGCCTGGCTTTGCCGGCTTTGCGTTTCGCCCAGCCGCTGATATTCACCATTTTCCAGCACGCGCAAGAGCTTGGCCTGCAGCTCGAGCGGCAGCTCCCCAATCTCGTCGAGAAACAGCGTGCCATCCCGGGCGTCCTCGAAGTATCCGGCGCGCGCGGTGGCGGCCCCGGTGAAGGCGCCTTTGGCGTGGCCGAATACGGTGGCCTCTACCAGATTCGGCGATATCGCGGCGCAATTGAGTGCGAGGTAGGGCTTCATGGCGCGCGCGCTCTGCCGATGCAAAGATGCGGCCACCAGTTCCTTACCGCTGCCCGATTCGCCTTCTATCAAAACCGGGAATGGGGCATCGGCATATTGGCGAATCTGCTGTTTTAATTTGATGATCGCAGGCCCCGACCCGATAATGCCCGGCTCCGAAGTTTGCGCTACGCGCTCGGCGGCCGTGATGTTGCGCGCTTCCAGCAGCAGTTGCTTGAGGCGCTGCGGCTCGCACGGCTTGGCGACGAACTCGATCGCACCGAGAGCGCGCGCATGGCGTGCGTTGTTTTCGTCGTTCTGTCCAGACAGCACGACAATCTTGATGTCAGGCGACAGCGCGAGCAGTTCATTGATCAGCCGGAAGCCCTCATCCGGCCGGTGCGGTGTGGGTGGCAGTCCGAGGTCGATCAACGCCAGCTCCGGCGGTCGGTCGAGCTGTTGCAGCAGACTCTTCACCTGGGCGCGTGACTCTGCCACGTAGACGGTGAAGTCGCGCCCGAGAACGAAATCAAGCGTGTCGGTGATCAGCGGATCGTCGTCGACGATCAGCAGCTCGGGGTTTCTCGCCGCGGCCTCCCGTAATTCGCTGGCCGGTGGCACGCTGGATGAGGTCTTATAGCCCGCCATATCAAAGCGCTGTCGCGGTTTCGCCTTCGATGCAGCTCAGGAACGCCTGCTCCAGAGTGTT
>JBGQKF010000030.1:0-18872 GCA_041499435.1 Gammaproteobacteria bacterium | reverse complement strand
CGATATGCCCTGACCTCCAGTATTGGCAGATCAAGCCGAAGATGTGTTTCTGTTCCCGCTCTGTGTTGAGGTTTTGACGGCTCCCATGCACATCCACATCCTCGGAATCTGCGGCACCTTCATGGGCGGGATCGCGGTCATCGCGAAGCAGGCGGGTCATCGCGTTACTGGGTGCGATGCGAATGTCTACCCGCCGATGAGCACTCAGCTCGAAGCGCAGGGCATCGAGCTCACGGAGGGCTGGGATCCGAGCCAGATCAAGCTGACGCCCGACCTGTTCGTGATCGGCAATGTCGTCTCGCGCGGCAATCCGCTCGTCGAAGAAATTCTCGATCGCAACCTCGGCTACGTCTCCGGGCCGCAGTGGTTGTACGATGAGGTGATACGCGACAGATGGGTGCTCGCCGTGGCCGGTACGCACGGCAAGACCACCACGACTTCGATGTTGACCTGGCTGTTGCAGGAGGGCGGGCTGACTCCGGGCTTTCTGATCGGTGGTGTGCCGGAGAATTTCGGCGTGTCGGCGCGCCTGACCGATTCATCCTTCTTCGTGATCGAGGCAGACGAGTACGACACGGCGTTCTTCGACAAGCGCTCGAAGTTCGTGCACTACCATCCGCGCACAGCCATTCTGAACAATCTCGAGTACGATCACGCCGATATCTTTTCCGACCTGGCGGCGATCGAAACACAGTTCCATCACCTGGTGCGCACGGTTCCGCGCAATGGCCTGATCGTGGCGAATGGACGCGAAGCCACCATCACGCGCGTCCTGGAACGCGGTTGCTGGACGCCGGTGGAAACGTTCGGTCGCGATGACGGCTGGACCGCAGGCGTGCCCGATGCAGACGGAGGTTTCGCCGTGCAGCTTCAGGGTCGGGGAGTTGGAGAGGTGCGCTGGGATCTGCTGGGCGAACACAATCGCATGAATGCGCTCGCGGCTCTCGCCGCCGCCCGCCATGTCGGCATTCCAGTTCAGCAAGGCATTAGCGCGCTCGCGACCTTCCAGAACGTGAAGCGCCGCATGGAAGTGCGAGGTGTGGTGAATGGGATTACGGTCTACGACGACTTCGCGCATCACCCCACGGCGATCGCAACGACGATCGCAGGTCTGCGCAGCAAGGCGGGCTCAGCCCGCATTCTCGCGGTGTTGGAGCCGCGTTCCAACACCATGAAGCTCGGCGTGATGAAGGACAGCCTGGCGCCGAGCTTGAGCGACGCACAGCTCGTGTTCTGCTACACGGGTGGCATCGGCTGGGATGCGCGCTCGGCGTTGGCGTCGCTTGGTGCCAAGGTCACGTGCAACGACGACCTCGAGGAGCTGGTGCGGGCCATTGTCGGTGCGGCCCGGCCGGGGGATCATGTGCTGGTCATGAGCAATGGCGGGTTCGGCGGGATTCATGGAAAGTTGCTTGCGGCACTGAGTGCTCGGTCCTAAACCCAACACAGGGGCCCAGCATATCCCTGGGCTCACAGAGAAATCGCGAAATGCAATGAACAAGATTGCGGTGATCGGGGCCGGGGCGATCGGACGTGCATGGGCGCTCGTGTTTGCGCGTGCCGGTTATCGGGTGGCCCTGCAAAGTAGAACCGCCCACACGCTCGCAGCCGCGCGTGAATTCATTGGCAGCAGGCTCGAAAGCCTGCGCGAGTTCGGTCTGCTGGACGAGCCGCCAGCCGCGATCGACGCCCGCATCGAATTGTCGACGGAGCTCGAGACGGCGCTCGATGGGGCCACGTACGTGCAGGAGAACGCCCCGGAGAACCTCGACGACAAGCGGGCGCTGTTTGCACGACTCGATGAGCTCACCCCGCACGATGTCGTCATTGCCAGCTCGACCTCGACGCTGCCCGCTTCGCAGTTCGCTCTTCACCTCAAACATCGGCATCGCTGCCTCGTCGCGCATCCGGTCAATCCGCCCTACCTGATTCCCGCAGTGGAGGTCTCGCCGGCGCCGTTCACAGCCCCCGATGCCGTGATGCGCACGGTATCGCTGTTGTGCTCGGCAGGGCAAGCGCCGATCGTGCTCAAGAAAGAGATACCGGGCTTCGTCATGAACCGGCTGCAGAGCTTGGTCGCGTGCGAAGCCGTGCGCCTGATCGAGGACGGCTGCATAGACGTAGAAGACCTGGACCGGGCAGTGAAGGATGGCCTGGGTCTGCGCTGGTCCTTCATGGGGCCGCTGGAAACGCTCGATCTCAATGCCGCGGGCGGCTTCGCCGCGTTCGCGAAAGTATTCGCGCCAATCATGCATGCGATCGATGCATCAGCCGAGGCCGCACCACGGGTGTGGAGCGACGATGGCATTGTGCAAATCGATCGCGCGCGACGCCGCCAGGTGCCGCTGTCGCAGCATACGGAGCGAATCGAATGGCGCGACCGGCGGCTGATGGCGCTCATCGCGCACAAACGTGCGATGAGCAAGCGCGAAACCTGAGCGTCGCGAGATCTTCCAATCGAGGAGACCGGCATGCAGACCAAAGCCGCAATCGAGGCGCAGGCGTCAGCCACGCAAAGTGTGTCAGCTGCCAGCTCGACGCGCTGGATCCAGCTCGGGCTCGGGCTGCTGTGCATGATGGCCATCTCCAGTCCGCAATACGTCTGGACGTTGTTCACCAAGCTGCTGATGGGCAAGCTCGGCGTGACACTCGCGCAACTGCAGGTCACCTTCTCGATACTCATCGTGCTGCAAACATTCCTGTCGCCGGTGCAAGGATTTCTGA
The DNA here is from genome assembly GCA_041499435.1 of Gammaproteobacteria bacterium. GTDB lineage: Bacteria > Pseudomonadota > Gammaproteobacteria > Burkholderiales > SHXO01 > SHXO01. The sequence continues at coordinate 16,148 of JBGQKF010000030.1, read as the reverse complement.
TCGAGCGCTTCGGCCCCAAACGTCTGCTGGCGATCGGCGCACTGCTCACCGGCGCGAGCTGGGTCGCGGCCGCGAGCGCCACCAGCTTGACCGCGTTGTACCTGTACTACGGCGTGCTCGCCGGCGTGGGCACCGGTATCGTCTACATCGGTATCATCGGATTGATGGTCAAGTGGTTTCCGGACAAGCGTGGGCTCGCCACCGGCGTGGTTGCAGCAGGCTACGGCATGGGCGCCATGCTCACTACGTTTCCGATTTCCGCCAGCCTCTCAGTGTCCGGCCTGGAGCACACGCTGGTGGTGTACGGTCTGCTGCTGGGCGCTATTGCACTGATCTCGGCGCTCGCGTTGCGGCGACCGCCGGATGCAGTCGCGCACGGCGCCATCCATGTGTCGCGGGAAGCGCGTGATGTGCCGCCGATGCAAATGCTGAAGACCCCCGTGTTCTGGCTCCTGTTCGCCATGATGACGATGATGTCGACCTCCGGATTGATGGTGATATCGCAGATGGCGACTTTCGCGCGCGACTTCGGCGTAGCGCAAGTCACCGTATGGGGGCTCGCTGCCCTTCCGCTCGCTTTGACGCTCGATCGGCTCACCAATGGGCTCACGCGCCCGTTCTTCGGCTGGCTCTCCGATCGCATCGGCCGCGAGCACACCATGACCATCGCGTTCCTGCTGGAAGGCGTGGCCATGACCGCCTGGCTGCTCACTCGCGACAACGCGGTGCTGTTCGTTTTGCTCTCCGGGCTGGTATTCTTCGGCTGGGGCGAAATCTTTTCTCTGTTTCCCTCGACGCTGACCGACACGTTCGGCCCGCGCCATGCGACCACCAACTACGGCTTTCTGTACATGGCCCAAGGCGTAGGCTCGATTTTCGGCGGCCCGCTCGCTGCGCTGCTGTATCAGCGCACCGGCACCTGGAGCACGGTGTTTGCTGTTGTCATCGCGATGAACTTTGCCACCGCGGCGCTGGCATTGCTGGTCCTCAAGCCTGCTCGACTCCGCTACCTCGCTGCGCAGTAACGGCATGCTCAATCCGGTCTCTGCAGTACACGGTATCTTCGTAGCACCGCATGCGCTTGCCGCGCAAGCGGGCCTCGCGGTGCTGCGCGATGGCGGCAATGCCATCGAAGCCATGGTGTGCGCCGCCGCCACCATAGCCGTGGTGTACCCGCACATGAACAGTATCGGCGGCGACAGCTTCTGGCTCATCCTGCCGCCGAACGCCGACCCGATCGGTATCGAAGCATGCGGTCGTGCCGGCAGTCTGGCCAGCATCGATTTCTACCGCGAGCGCGGCGTGAGCTCCATCCCGACGCGCGGCCCGCTCGCGGCCAACACCGTGGCCGGGACGATCAGCGGCTGGATCAAGGCGCTGGAACTGGCCAAGCAGTATGGCGGACGCCAGCCGCTTGCGCGGCTGTTGCAGGATGCAATCGGCCATGCGCAAGACGGCATACCAGTCACACGCAGCCAGCACCTCGCCACGAAAGCGAAGCGGGTCGAGTTGCAAGACCAGCCGGGATTCGCAGCTTGCTATCTGGTCGACGGCGACGCGCCACAGACCGGTACCCGGTTTCGTCAACCGCACCTGTACCGCACCTTCTCGCGCCTCGCCGAAGAAGGGCTGACCTCTTTTTATCGCGGGTCGCTGGCGCGTGAGCTCGCGCAACACCTCTCAGCGCTCGGCTCGCCGCTCACGCTGGACGATCTCGCGCAGCAGGAAGCGGCCGTCGTTCAGCCGTTATCGTTGCAGCACTCGGCGGGCCGCATCTACAACCTGCCGCCGCCTACGCAAGGCCTGGTGTCGCTCCTCATTCTCGGCATGCTCGAGCGTTGCGGGCTCGATCGCGCGATGGCACAGCGTGCAGACTTCGTGCACCTGGTGGTGGAAGCAACCAAGCAGGCATTCAAGGTCCGTGACCAGTACATTTGCGATCCGCGTGATCTACAGATCGATGTGCAGGCGCTCTTACAGCCGCAGAGAGTCGCGGAGCTTGCCGCGGGTATCGATCGGAAAACGGCATCGCCTTGGAAGACACCAAGCCACCCCGCCGACACGATCTGGATGGGCGTGATGGATCGCAGCGGCCTCGCGGTATCCTTCATCCAGAGCATCTATCACGAGTATGGCAGCGGCGTCGTGGTCGGCGATACTGGCGTCGTCTGGCAGAATCGCGGCGCGTCGTTCCGTCTCGATCCGGCACATCTGCTCGCCTTGCGGCCAGGCCGCAAGCCGTTCCATACGCTCAACCCGGCGGGCGCGCGCCTGAACGATGGCCGCACGCTGGTATACGGCACGATGGGTGGCGACGGTCAGCCGCAGACGCAAGCAGCGGTTTTCACGCGCTACGTGACATTCGGCGACAATGCACAGCAGGCAATCGCTGCGCCGCGCTGGCTGCTCGGGCGCACCTGGGGGAACGCTTCAGACACGCTCAAGCTGGAGAGTCGCTTCGATGCCGCAGTGGTGAGCGAGCTACGGGCACGCGGCCATGAGCTCGAGCTGCTGGGTGACTTCGATGAGGCAGTCGGGCACGCCGGGCTCATTGTTGCGCACCCGGAAGGTGTGTTCGAAGCCGCCGCCGATCTGCGATCCGATGGCGTTGCAGCCGGATTTTGAGACGGCATCAAGCACTACGAAGCGCGCAACGGAATTCGCATGCTGATCTACATCCACGGCTTCAACAGCTCGCCCGCCTCGCACAAAGCAAACCTGCTGCGCGAATGTCTTGCCGGGATGGGGCGCGAGTCGCTGTTTTCGTCGCCGGCATTGCCTGATCTGCCTGCCGCCGCGATCGAGCTGCTGCAGTCGGAAGTGTCCCTGTATCCGGCACCGGCCGTCACATTGGTTGGGAGCTCGCTCGGCGGTTTCTACGCGACCTGGCTCGCGGAGAAGTTCGGTGTGCGCGCCGTGCTGGTGAATCCGGCGATCACGCCGCACGTCGGTCTGCGCGCTTATCTCGGGCCACAGCAGAATCTTTACACCGGCGCCCGATACACGCTGACCGAGCAACATCTGCGCGAGCTCGAGGCGCTCGAGGTTGCCGCGCCCACCCGAATGGAGCGCTACTATCTCATGGTCACCACCGGTGATGAGGTGCTCGATTACCGTGCGGCGGTGCGCCGGTACGCCGGCGCCAGGCAGCTGGTGATTCAGGGCAGCGACCATGGCTTCCGCGATTTCGGCGAGCATCTCGACGGCGTGCTGCAGTTCGCCGGCATCCTGTAGTCGCTTCCCGCGTAGTCGGCCGCTGGCTATAATCGCGCACCACACCCACGGCGAACTTCATCGTCGCTGGATCCCAAGCTGATCTGCCACGCTCCATGAACGTCTGGTACGAAGAAGACGGTACTTTCAAACTCGGCACGGTACTCGCCGACAACACTTCTTCGCTGCAGGTGGAAGCGCCGCACGGCAAGCGCAGCAAAGTGAAGGCGACCAATGTGCTGTTCCGTTTCGAAGAGCCGTTGTCCGGCTTCCTCGATGAGGTGCAACGGACGGCTCAGGAGATCGATCTCGATTTTCTCTGGGAATGCTCGCCGCAGGAGGAGTTTTCCTACGAGGCCTTGGCGCGCGATTATTTCGGTCACGTCCCCAGGGCACGCGAGGCGGCGGCGCTGCTGACGCGCCTGCACGGCGCGCCGATGTATTTCTACAAGAAGGGCAAGGGTCGCTACCGCCCGGCGCCACCCGACGCGCTGAAAGCCGCGCTGGCGAGCATCGAGAAAAAACGCCTGTTGACCGAGCTGCAGGCCGAGTACGAGCAGCAGCTGCTGCGCTTCGAGCTGCCCTATGCTTTTCGCCCCAAGCTCGCGGAGCTGCTCTACAAGCCGGATCGCAATACGGTCGAAGCGAAGTCGCTCGAGCAGGCGGCCGCTCACGTGAAGCTCTCACCGTTGCGGCTGCTGGAAAAGTGCGGTGGCGTTCCTTCGACCCGCGACTATCACCTCAATCGGTTTTTGTTCGAGCATTTTCCGCGCGGAATAGATCTCGCCGCTGTCCCAGAGATTGAGGATATCGAGCTGCCCCTTGCGCAAGTGCGGGCCTTCAGCATCGACGATGCCACCACCACCGAGATCGACGATGCGTTCTCGGTGACCCCCTTGCCGGGTGGCGGATACAACGTAGGCATCCACATCGCTGCGCCGGCGGTCGGCATCGACATCGGCTCTCCGCTCGATCGCGAAGCCGCCACGCGTCTTTCCACCGTCTATATGCCCGGAGCCAAGATCACCATGCTGCCGGAAGCGGTGATCTGCCATTTTTCTCTGTCGGAGGGCCACAACGCGCCGACGCTGTCGTTTTATGTGGAGCTCGCGGCCGACTTACGCGTCCTCGGCAATCGGACGGTGCTCGAGCGCGTGCCGATCGTGGCTAATCTCCGCCACGATGCACTCGACGACCGCTTCGAAGAGGCGGCACTGATCGCGGGACTGCCCGATGTCCCTTTCGCAGCAGAGCTCAAGCTTCTCTGGGAATTCGCGACGGTGCTCGAAGCCGGCCGCGGCCGGCCAGAACCGGTGCGCGCGGTGCAGATGGACTACAACTTCTACGTCGAGGACGATCGCGTACGCATCGTCGAGCGCCGGCGTGGCTCGCCCGTGGACAAGCTGGTGTCGGAATTGATGATCCTGGTGAACTCCGAATGGGGTGGGAAGCTTGCCGCTGCTGGCGTCCCGGCGATCTATCGTGCGCAGAGCAACGGCAAAGTACGCATGTCGACCGTACCGGCCGCGCACCAGGGCCTCGGTGTCGCGCAATACGCCTGGGCAAGCTCGCCGCTGCGCCGCTACGTGGATTTGATCAATCAACGGCAGATCGTGGCATGGCAGGCGGGCCAGGCGCCCCCCTATGCCGCGGGCAGTGAAGCCTTGCTTGCGGCTCTGCACGACTTCGAGATTGCCTACGAAGCCTACGCCGAGTTCCAAAGGGCCATGGAGCGTTATTGGTGTCTGCGCTGGCTGGTGCAGGAAGGCCTCACCCGTACGCGCGGCGAAGTATTTCGTGAAAATCTGGTGAAGATCGATCGCATCCCGCTGATCGCACGGGTGGGCGCCCTGCCCGAGCTGCAACCCGGGGCTAAGGTCGAGCTCGATATCTCCGATATTGACTTACTGGAGCTGGCCTTTCACGCGGAGTATGTCGGTCCGGCGTGACCTCGTTTGCCGGCACTGTGTGCTGTGACAGAGCGTTGCAACTTGCCTACAATAGATCAACTTGACTGCAGCATCGCCAGCATTGACGGTCTCTAGAACGGCCACTTTTCCCGTTGGCGCGGGCCCGGACGCGCTCTCGCCGCCGGCGAACAATGGGGCCTTCACGGTCGCTCTCGCGCTGTCTCTGGTGTTTCACTCCATCCTGCTGCTGATTACCTTCGGATTCCCCGACTCGCTCGCATCCAGGAACATGCCGAAGTCGATCGAGGTGGTGTTGGTCAACAGCAAGTCGCACACACGCCCGGTGAAAGCCGATGCCCTTGCACAAGCCGACCTGGACGGCGGGGGTAATACGCGGGAAGCGCGGCGCGCGAAGACCAATCTGCCGGCTCTGCCCGACATGCCGAGCGACGCCGACGTCGCGCTTGCGTCCAAGCGTGTGCAGCAGCTCGAGGTCGAGGCACAACAGCTGATGACGCAGCTCAACACCAGTCAGCAAATGGTTCAGCCGAAGACCATCGCGCATGATCCGGTGCTGGCTGCCGACGCGTCGGTCGTGACGGACTCGTCGCACGAGCGCACCGAGATCGCGCGCCTGGAAGCGCAGATTGCCAAGGAATGGGAAGCCTACCAGGAGCTGCCCAGGCGCAAGTTCATCGGTGCGCGAACGCAAGGGGCCCTGGAGGCGCAGTACCTCGACGCCTGGCGCCAGCGCATCGAGCGTGTAGGCACCGCCAACTTTCCTGAAGAGGCCAAGCGCCAGGGATTGTTCGGAACCGTGATGGTCACCGTTGCGGTGCGTGCCGACGGTACCGTGGAAAAGATCGATATCGACCGCTCATCAGGGTCCCCGATCCTGGATGCTGCGGTCGAAAGAATCGTGCAGCTGGCAAGCCCATTCAAGGCGTTCCCGGATGCCCTGCGTAAAGAAGCCGACATTCTGCACATCACGCGCAACTGGTCTTTCACACGCACCGATGTTCTGGTGACCACCGGCAACTGATCGACTCGGAGCGCCCGTGACCGATCGTTACGCCGTCGTAGGCAATCCCATTGCGCACAGCAAGTCGCCCTTCATTCACACCGAGTTCGCGCGTCAGACCGGTCAGGACCTCCAGTACGAGCGTCTACTCGCGCCGCTTGATGGTTTTCGCGCGACGATCGAGAACTTCCGCGCGGCGGGCGGCAAGGGTGTCAACGTGACGCTTCCGTTCAAGCTGGAAGCGTTCGACCTCGCGCAAGAGCGCAGCCCGCGCGCCGCGGATGCGCAGGCGGTCAACACGTTGAAGCTCGATGCTTCCACCCTGTATGGCGATAACACCGACGGCGTTGGCTTGCTGCGCGACATCGAGAGCAATCTCGGCTTCCCAATCCAAGGTCGCAGCGTTCTGCTCATGGGTGCAGGGGGCGCGGCGCAGGGCGTCGTCGGTCCATTGCTCTCAGTGCGCCCCGAGCGTCTGGTGATCGCCAATCGCACGGAAGAAAAAGCGCAGCGGCTGGCACAACAGTTCTCCGCGCGCGGGCCGCTTTCCGCGAGCAGCTACGCCGCGATCGCCGGTCAGCAGTTCGATCTGGTCATCAACGCCACTTCGGCGAGTCTGAACGCTCTAGTACCGGATTTGCCGGAGGGAATCTTCGCGCGCGGAGCGCTCGCCTACGACATGATGTACGGGAAAGGCACGCTGCCGTTTCTCGAGCTTGCGCGCAGCCGGGGTGCCGGGCGCGTGGCCGATGGCATCGGCATGCTGGTCGAGCAGGCTGCCGAATCCTTCTTCATCTGGCGCGGTGTGCGCCCGCAGACCCGTCCCGTCATCGCCGCCTTGCAGGCGCAATGAAAAAGCGGGTCTGGCGCTGGGTCGGCCGGGCGGGCCTGTTCGTGCTTGGCCTGGTGCTGCTCTATCACCTGTGGATCTTCGTGCAGGTGGTGTGGTGGACCTGGTTCAATCCTTCGAGCAGCGCGTTCATGAGCCAGCGGCTCGAGCTGATGCACGAGAAGGATCCGGATGCAAAGCTGCGCCACAAATGGGTGGACTACGACAAGATCTCGCTCAACTTGAAGCGCGCGCTGGTTGCGGCCGAAGACGCCAACTTCATGGAGCACGAGGGCTTCGACTGGGACGCGATTCAGCGCGCCTACGAGAAGAACCTGAAGAAAGGCAAGATCGTCGCCGGGGGCTCGACCATCAGTCAGCAGCTGGCCAAGAATCTGTTCCTGTCGGAGCGGCGCTCGCCGTGGCGCAAAGGCGAAGAGGCGATCATCACCGTGATGATCGAGGCGGTGATGAGCAAGCGGCGCATCTTCGAGATCTATCTCAACATCATCGAGTGGGGCGATGGCGTGTTCGGCGCCGAAGCGGCGGCGCGCCACTACTACAAGAAGAACGCCGCGAACCTGGATGCGTGGGAGGCTGCGCGCCTGGCCGCCATGGTGCCCAAGCCGCGCTTCTACGATCACAATCGCGATACGCCGTGGCTCGCGAAAAAGACCAATCTGATCCTCGGGCGGATGCCTGCGGCGCAGGTGCCTTGACCGCTTTCCAGCCCATACATCCAGGCTAGCCGATGCCCGAGCTCCCCGACATCACCGTCTATCTCGAGGCGCTGCAACAGCGCATTGCGGGTGCGCGGCTGGAGCACGTACATGTCTTGAACGCCTTTCTCCTGCGCACCGCCGACCCGCCGTTATCCAGCGTCGAGGGAAAGAAGGTGACCGGGCTGCGGCGCGTAGGCAAGCGCATCGTCATCGAGCTGGAGGGCGAGCTGTTCCTCGTGCTGCATCTGATGATCGCCGGGCGCTTGCACTGGAGGCAGAGCTACGCCAAGGCCCGCGGCCGCAACGTGCTCGCCGCATTCGAGCTCTCGACCGGAGTGCTGACCTTGACCGAGGCCGGGACCAAACGGCGTGCCTCGCTGCACGTGGTCCGCGGCGAAGCGGGACTGCGTGCCCTCGATCCCGGGGGGCTGGACGTCATGAGCGCAGACCTCGCCCAGTTTTCTGCGCGCTTGAAGTCTGAAAATCATACCCTCAAGCGGTCGCTGACTGATCCGCACCTGTTCAGCGGCATCGGTAACGCTTACTCGGACGAGATTCTGCACCGCGCACGGCTGTCCCCGCTGGCAATGAGCGCGCAATTGAGCGAGTCGGACACCGAGCGGCTGTTGCTCGCAACGCAGGCCACTCTGGCGGAATGGATTGAACGGCTGCGGTATGAGGCCGCGGCGGATTTCCCGGAGAAGGTCACCGCGTTTCGTGACGCGATGGCGGTGCACGGAAAATTCGGTCAGCCCTGCCCCGTGTGCGGGGCTCCCGTGCAACGGATCGTATTCGCGGAGAACGAGGTGAACTACTGCGCCCGTTGCCAGACTGGCGGCAGGATACTAGCCGACCGCGCGCTGTCGCGGTTGCTGAAGAAGAGCTGGCCGCGGAGTATTGATGAGTTGGAGTAGCTCGACTACTAAAGCTTACTAAACCCAACACAGAGACACAGAGAGCACAGAGGGGCACAGAGGAAAACAATTGACGAATAGGTCGATGGCCGTGCAGCGGGCGCGTGAGATGCACACAGTGGCTCATTCTGGAATATTGTATTGATTTCTTGTTTTTCTCTGTGCCCCTCTGTGTCCTCTGTACCTCTGTGTTGGGTGTAGAGTTCTAGTCCAGCTGCTCAAGAATCCGATATCGACCGATATCGAACTCCTCCGTCTTTTCCACCACGCTCAGCGGAAACAGCAGATACTTGCGATCGTAGGCGCACATCAACAGATTACGCGATGCGGAGAACATCTTCGCGCGCATCAGCAGCGTGGCTTCGCCGGTATGCACGCCGCCCGAAGGCAGCAGCACGCAGAGCTCGCCGTCGGGATGGATAGCGCTGTCTTTGTTGGCGGAGACCGGCAGTACCGTAACCGCGGCACCACCGCGCGCCATCACCTGAATGCCGACGTAGCGATTGCCTTTTTCATCCAGCGCGACGCGGCGCACGATGCCAGCGCCCCAGGACACGCCGTCCTCGCGACGCACCCCGATCAAGTTGCCGACCTTGAGCCAGCCACCGTGCGGTTGCGGAGCAAACGCCCCGAAGCCGCCTTCGCTCTCGTTGTCGACCATCCACTCCTCATCGTTGCTGACGAAAGGCGACTCCAGAAACAGGCCACCGACGTTGGCTACCACGTCCTCGAACTCGTGCACGACGCTCACGCGTTCGACGTGGCGGCGCCGGCGCTCTTTGCGCTCAGGTTGCATGCGCGCCCAGTGGCGTTGCAAGTGTCGGATCGTCGAGCGCACCAGTGCCGGGTCGAAGTTGCCGCCGAGATGCAGGTCCGGAGGCAGCAGCTCGTACCCATCGATGAACTTGACGATCTGCTCCATTTGCGCCGCCGCGCCGACCGGTCCAAAGCAGCGTGTCGAGGGCGAGAACTCCGGGCTCATGGTAAGGCGCGATGGCGGCCGATCGGCCGAGAGGTCGAAGACATAGTGAATTCCCGGTGCCGGGCGAGCCGCGATGCGAAAGCTCTCAGCGAGCTGCACGATGACGCGCTCGGCGATCTCGATCTGCATCGGCAGCAGGGTTTCGGGTGCGGCCATGCACAGCATCAGCGGGCACAGGAACTCGCGTTCAGGCGTGGAGTCGCCGCGCGCACCGCGGTACACCGTTACCGTTTCCTGCGCCAGCTGCAGCGAGTCCGCGAGAATGTACAGCGCGCCCAGATCGCGCCATACGCGCGGGTGCACCTGCGCGTAGCGCAGCAGCGTCCACTTGATCTGGCCGAGACTCGCCCGTATGCCGCGACAGATGATGCGCGGGATGAACGGCTTCAGCGCCGTCGAGCCGACTGCCCCGACCTCGTACTTCGCGAGGCAGAAGCGATAGCCGTCGCCGAGCTCGGTCCAGTAGTTGTAGACCGAGTTCCACAGCCGCACGTGGTGGAACTTGGTCATGCGATGACCTTCGGAGAGAAGCTCCTGGTTCAAGCGTCGCTGCAGCGGCTGGCCGGTGCGATCGAGCAGATCCACGATCTCCAGCGCGCGCCCGGGTTTGAGATTTTCTGCCGTCTTGACTGCATCCAGATGCGTGCAGATCTGCTCCAGTGCGGGAATCGGATCTTTGCCGGAGATGCCTTCCAGCAGCGTCCCCGAAGGGTCCTTGTTGTCGAGCGGATGGTCCGACCTCTCGCTCTTGAGCCAACGCAGCATTCACCCTCCCCTTTGCGCTTCCATGCCGTAGGCATTCCGGTCTGCGTGAGCCCGGATGCTCGTTTTCCAGCTTATTGCACCCTCTTCAGCCGGCCGCTGGTGGCCGGCCTTCGCGCAGCTAGACCCGCGGCAATCTGCGTAAACCACGACGTAACAAGTGTACTGGACATCGACCGCGCGGGTCGCCCTCATCGTGCTGGACTTGCCGCTCCGCCGCCTGGCTGCCGGGCACACGATATCGCCGCGCCAAAGCGTACCGGCCCGCTCCCTTATAATGCTGCCTTTAACTCGCTGCCGCGCCAAGCCTGCACGCCTCATGCCGCTCGTCCACCCGCAGTTCGATCCGATTGCCGTCCAGCTTGGACCCATCAGCGTGCGCTGGTATGGCCTCATGTATCTGCTTGGCTTCGTTGCAGGCTTGCTGCTGGGGCGGCTGCGCGTTCGCATGCGCCCCGATCTGGGCTGGACTGCACGAGACCTGGACGATCTGCTGTTCTATTGCGTGATCGGTGTGGTGCTCGGCGGCCGGCTGGGCTACGTCCTGTTCTACAAATGGTCCGAATACATGAGCGACCCCATTCGTATCTTCTACGTGTGGGAAGGCGGCATGTCATTCCACGGCGGCTTCCTCGGCGTCATCCTCGCGATGCTGTGGTATGCGCGGCGCTCGCACCGCAGCTGGCTGGAGGTTACCGATTTCCTGGCGCCGCTGGTGCCTGCGGGACTGGGGTTCGGCCGCATCGGCAATTTCATCAACGCCGAGCTTTGGGGGCGTCCGAGCGACCTTCCGTGGGCGATGATTTTCCCCAACGTGGATCCGCAACCGCGCCATCCCTCGCAGCTGTATGAGGCGGGGCTCGAAGGTATTCTGCTGTTCATCATCCTCTGGGTCTATGCGCGCAAGCCGCGCCCGACCGGCGCCGTCTCCGGTCTGTTCCTGATCGGCTATGGCCTGCTGCGCTTCCTCGTGGAGTACACGCGTGAGCCGGACAATTTTCTCGGGTTGCTGAGCCTGGGCCTGTCGATGGGGCAGTGGCTCAGCCTGCCGATGATCCTGGCCGGCGTTGGCGTGCTCGCGTGGGCGTACCGGCCGCGCCGCGCGGGCAACGTTCATTAGTTGTACTGCTTGGGGTCGAGAGGTGCGTCGGCCGCGAAGAAGCTGCGCCGCGCCAGCAAGCGATGGAAGTTCTCTTGCGAAAACAGGTGCGCGTAGAGGTAATCCATGTAACCCTTGCCGACCAGATCGCGCAAATCGCTGTGTGGGAGCCCGCTCAGTTGCTGGCGGTTGATCCGGTATAAATTTTCCATCGACAGTGAAAATCCACCCACCAGCTCGGCGCGCAGCGTAAACGGCTCCAGCAGATCGAGCTGGGAGAACAACCGGCACATATCGCGGCTGAGCGTGAGGTCGTCCTCGTACTCGAACAACATACGTTCGATGATGCTCCAATGCGGGAGCGGCTCGCCGTTGTCGTCGAACATGCGGCGCCCGGCGCCCTCGTCGATCGCTTCGGGATCCACGCAGATCAGGCGTTCCGGTGCCAGGCCGGCGCTTTGGTCGGTGGCGACCAGGCAGAAGGGATAACGGCGCACATAGGCCGGGACGTAAGTTCGCCGGTCCCATTTGCCGTCGCCCATGACGAACAGATTCTGGCCTTCGCGCAAGCCGAGGATGGTCATCGGCGAGTACGCGAAATCGCCCGCCCGGCGCACGAATACGATCGGGTAATCGCGCATGGCCGCAGGAAACTCCGCGGCGCTGATCGGAATGGCGTGCAGGCCGTGGCAGAAGCGCGGCGCCTCACCCGCTTCCGGGAGGCGCAGGCGGAAGGTCTTGTCCAGTGGGACGATGCGCTTGTAGCCGTGTGGTGTATCGCTCAAGTTCACAGCTTGGGATATCGGCGCGGCGGTGGAGGTCTTGATTGCCGCCGCTCAATTTACCGCGTAAGGGTTTGAGTATATGATAGGCGTCCGCTTGCCGTCGTCCACGGCTGGCGCTCCGATCCGAGGCCCGTTTGTTAACTGGCCTCGTCCGATCCGTGGGGACGTAGCTCAGCTGGGAGAGCGTCGCGTTCGCAATGCGAAGGTCGGGAGTTCGATCCTCCTCGTCTCCACCACAAATACCTTTCCCTTGTTTAGCTCGGGGTCTGCGCCGTGCGTCAGCTCAATGTTTGCGCCGAAGGCTTACGCAAACAACACGGACGTCGATTCCGTCATGAAGGCCCGCCGGTGGACCGCTGAGTTGCGTCGTGCGCGAGCTACGCCCCCCTGCCTCCCCCGACGCTTGAGGCCGACTTGCGAGCGGCTGGATGGACACATCGCCCAGCCTTGTGCGCGGCGCCACCACTGCAGATGCGGACGCCAAGGTCGATATAAAATCGCCAGAGGACAATACAAACTCGATTCGCGGGTGAACCACCAGCCGCTGCGTTGTCACAGTTGGCATATCGCCCTGCGGGCACGTGCAAAATGTCGTACGGCTCGCGTGCCGTCTGCAATTTCCGCGCTCGGCGGCGCACTGAGCGGACAGGACTTGTGCAGCGGCTCATGCTATGCTTTTCCGGTCAATTTGTTTCACTGGAACGCGAGACACGCCACCAATGCGGCCGCGGATGCAGTCAGGGAGTCAGTTCGATGAGCAGACAACTCGTCATTACCTATTACGCGGATCGCGACATGCTGGGCCTCGTCTCTGATGAAGATTACGAGGCGTTCAAGGACATTCTGCTGGAGCAGCTGCATAAGGAATGGCCCAAGGCGGCGGTCGCGGTCGACGATGGCGAGCATGCCGGCGTCGACGTCGAAATCAGCGATGGCGACTTCGCCAATGCCAAAGCCGAGCAGGAAGCCAAATCGGACGTCGAGTCCCGGGTGCACGAGATCGCGAACGATGTGATCGAAGAGCGCGAGTGGGCTACGGAAGATTACGAGAACTACGACGACGATTACGAGGAAGAGCTCGACGAACGCCGCAGCAGCAAGGACGAAGATCAGGAAGACTATTGAAGGCTGCAGTCGGGTTACATGTTGCGTAATTTCAGCGCGAGCGGCACGGAAACTTCCATTTGAAGGCGGCTGCCGCGACATAGGCACCGAGCTTGTCCAGTCCTTCCGGGTGCTCTACCAGCCAGCCTTGGATCGCATCCGAGAAATCGCGAATCTTCGCGTTCTCCGGCGGGCAGAACAAGCCTTCCTCTCCACCCACCGTGCGCGCGGCGAAGCCGCTGACGAAGCCGACCAGATACCCTAGGCAGTAACCGTAGTCCTCCACCATCTCGGCATCGAGCTCGGCGTCCGCGTCATCGTTCGAGTCCTCTGTCGATGCGTGGTTGAGCGCGTTGCAACGCTTCACCAGATCGAGACCGGTGGGAAAGCCGTCCCCACCCTGTGCAGCAGCGACGCATGCAAACAGGGCTAGAGCAGCGCCCAGCGCAAATCGATGTAACCAGCCCATGCGCGGCATGATACGCTGCCGTTCCGCGCTGCGCCTGCGCGCGAATAGGGCGTGTCAGTCCGCCGTGCCGGTGCCGGGCGCGAGCTGCTGTTCGAGGCGGCGCGCGAACACCTGCATCTCGCGCTCGGCCTGCTTATCGCCTTTGCGTTGAGCCGCCTCGATGCCCTGCCGATAGGTCTCCAGCGCCTGCGCCGGTCGGCCCGATTCCGTGTACGCGCGACCGAGCTGTTTCCATGCCGCCGAATAGTCGGGGTCGAACGCGACCGCGCGCTGCAGATGCTCGATTGCTGCCTCGGGCTGCTGCAACTTGAGGTATTGGCTGCCCAGGCTGAAGCGTAGCAAAGCGCCGTCCTTGCCGGCTTGCAGCAGTCGCTCCAAATTTTCCGTCAGCGTGCTCATGGGCGGCTCAAAGCTCGATGCGCGTGCCAAGCTCCACCACGCGATTAGTGGGAATCTTGAAAAAGACCGTGGCGCTCGCCGCGTTGCGCGACATTGCGGCGAACAACTTCTCACGCCACAACGCCATGCCGGGGGCTTGCGTTGGCACCAATGTTTGACGGCTGAGGAAGAACGACGTTTCCATCATATTGAATTCGAGCCCCTTGCTCGACCCAAGCTCCAGCGCGCGCGGCAGATCCGGCTCGTCCTTGAAGCCGTAGTGCACCGTGAGGCGATAGAACTCGTTGCCCAGGGGATGCACTTCGATGCGTTGCGCATCGGGGACGTGCGGGATGTCCTCGGCGCGCACGGTCAGCAGCAGCACGCGCTCGTGCAGAACTTTGTTGTGGTTCAGATTGTGCAGCAAAGCGTGCGGGACTCCTTCCTGTGTCGCGGTGAGAAACACCGCGGTCCCCGGTACGCGCACCGGCGGATGCTCGGTGATACTGGTGATGAACGGCTGCAATGCAATCGCACCTGGCCGCAGCCGCTCGAACAGGATCTCGCGGCCGCGCTTCCAAGTGGAGAGCAGCGTGTAAATCCCGATGCCGATCACCACCGGGAACCAGCCGCCTACGAGAATCTTCACTGCGTTCGCCGAGAGATATGCTAGGTCGATCGCGAGAAAGGCGGCCGAGATGGCCGCGCACACTGGCGTAGGCCAGCGCCACAGGTCGCGCATCACGAAAAAGATCAGGATCGAGTTGGTGGCCATGGTGCCGGTGACCGCGATGCCGTAGGCCCCGGCAAGGTTGCTGGAGGAGCCGAAGCCCAGCACGAGCCCGACCACGGCGAAGTACAAACCCCAGTTCACCCAGGGCAGATAGACCTGCCCGATCTCACGCTCCGATGTGTGCTCGATCATCAAGCGCGGACAATAACCGAGTTGAATCGCCTGGCGCGTGAGCGAGTACGCGCCCGAGATCACAGCTTGCGACGCGATGACGGTGGCCAGCGCGGCGAGCCCGACCATCGGGTAGAGCGCCCAGTCGGGCGCCAGGTGGAAGAACGGATGCTGAATGGCGGCCGGTTGATTGAGTACCAGCGCGCCTTGACCGAAGTAGTTGAGAATCAGCGCCGGGAACACGAACCACGTCCACGCCAGGCGAATCGGCCGCTTGCCGAAGTGCCCCATGTCGGCATAGAGCGCTTCGGCACCGGTAACGGCCAGCACCACCGCGCCGAGCGTGAAGAAGCCGTTCCAGCGATTCTCGACGAAGAACTGCACCGCGTAGTAGGGATTGAATGCCGCCAGCACACTCATCTGCCGCGCGATGTTGATCGCCCCGAGCACGGCGAGCACCACGAACCATAGCACCATCACCGGACCGAACAGACGCGCGACGTGAGTCGTGCCCAGCTGCTGGAACAGGAACAATCCGGTAATCACGACCAGCGTGATGGGTATGACATACGGATGAAACAGCGGCGTTGCCACCTCCAGACCTTCCACCGCCGAGAGCACCGAGATCGCCGGTGTGATCATGCCATCGCCGTAGAACAGCGCCGCGCCGAACATGCCCAGGCTCACCAGTACCCAGGTGTTGCGCCGGCGCGGCTCGAGCGTGCGGCGTACCAGGGCCATCAAGGCCATGATGCCACCTTCACCGCGGTTGTCCGCGCGCATCATGAACGAGACGTACTTGACCGTGACAATCAAGAACAAGGACCACACCATCAGCGATAGCACACCCAACACATTGTCATGGGTGAGCGCCACGTGATGCATGCCGCCGAAGGATTCCTTGAACGCGTAGAGCGGGCTGGTGCCGATGTCGCCGTAGACGATGCCGATGGCGCCGATCGCAAGCCCCAGCACCCCGCGACCGGAGTCGGCGGCGTCGTGGGGCCCGTCGCTTGCGCCACTTTCCGCGGCAGGAGCGGCCGCGGGAGATATTTT
>JBGQKF010000029.1:0-19034 GCA_041499435.1 Gammaproteobacteria bacterium | reverse complement strand
TGGACAGACCTGAGCCGTCTTCCACCGTGATCACGCCCTCCTTGCCGACCTTCTCCATTGCATCGGCGATGATCTTGCCGATCGATTCGTCGGCGTTGGCGGAGATCGCACCGACCTGTGCGATTTCCTTGCTGGTGGTGGTGGGCTTGGAGATCTTCTTGAGCTCCGCGACCACCACGTCCACAGCCTTGTCGATGCCGCGCTTCAGGTC
This sequence comes from Gammaproteobacteria bacterium, assembly GCA_041499435.1. Taxonomy (GTDB): domain Bacteria; phylum Pseudomonadota; class Gammaproteobacteria; order Burkholderiales; family SHXO01; genus SHXO01. The sequence continues at coordinate 18,823 of JBGQKF010000029.1, read as the reverse complement.
CATCGGGTTCATTCCGGCGGCGACGAACTTCATCCCTTCTTGGACGATAGCTTGCGCCAGGACCGTGGCGGTGGTGGTGCCGTCGCCCGCAACATCGGAGGTCTTCGACGCGACTTCCTTCACCATCTGCGCGCCCATGTTTTCGAACTTGTCCTTGAGCTCGATCTCCTTGGCGACAGACACACCGTCCTTGGTGATGGTGGGTGCGCCGAACGAACGCTCTAAAACCACATTGCGGCCCTTGGGCCCGAGGGTGACTTTAACCGCGTCGGCGAGAATGTTCACCCCCGCAACAATGCGATTGCGCGCGGAATCATGAAACTTTACATCTTTAGCTGCCATTGGTATGCACTCCTAAACGATTTCGGTACGAGGACTGACTCGGATCACTCGATGACGCCCATGATGTCTTCTTCGCGCATCACCAGATATTCGACTCCCTCCACCTTCACGGTCTGGCCGGAGTACTTGCCGAAGAGAATCTTGTCGCCTTTCTTCAAATCCAATGGACGGACTTTGCCGTCCTCGAGCAGCTTGCCGGTGCCCACAGCCACAACCTCACCCGTATCGGGCTTCTCGGCAGCGGTGTCGGGAATTACGATGCCGGAGGCGGTCTTCCGCTCTTCTTCCAGGCGCTTCACGATGACTCGATCATGCAAGGGCCGGATTTTCATATGCCTAAATCTCCTTAAATCGTTGAGAGCAAACGGTAATTGGAGTTAGCACTCATCGCTAACGAGTGCTAATAATAAGCAAAGAGGACGGCATATTCAAGGCCTTAATATATGTCTTTTTAACGCGACGGTTCGCGCGCGTTTTATCGGCGCGGTTTGGAGGCTGACGTACGGCGCGTTGTGCGCCGCAGCCGATCCCGGGAGACGGGTTCTTACTGCGTGGAGATGGCTCCGGAGGTGGGCACGCCGAACCGATAGACGGTCTTGCGCGTGCGTCCTCCACCCGCGGGGAGCGGTTCGAGCGGGCAGGGCGGCTCCCGCCTCCCATCCGCCTTCAAGGTTGCGTCATCGGCGTAGTCTATCCAGATACCGCCGCGCACCGGCCGGAACATCCACATCAAATAGCCCCGGCGGGAGGCCACGTCGATGAGCTCGTCAGTATCCGGTGCGTCCGACACGACGACTTGATTGCCGTCCACGCCGAAGGGAAACGCCCCGAATGCCTGCAGACACTCCAATGCTTCACGCGACTGCGCTCCGGGGCGTGCGCAGGAAGGCCGCTCTGCGCGCGCCACATCCCAGGCACCGAGCTCCCACGCCGCTTCCATCGCTGCACGATCGACAGTCAACACATCCCCCCAGCGTTGGTTGAGCTGCAATGCCGAGCTCGGGACCGACTTGTAGGCGACCGCTTGCGCGCTCTAGACCTCCGCCAGGCGCTCGGGGACGAATGCGTGCCAATGCAAGGTGAGTATCACCGGTGTGTCGGGACACGGTACCGCTGCGACGGTGATCGCAAACAGCGGCAGCTGCGTGGCTGCGATCTGCTCCTCGATGCGTTCCAGCAATTCCATCCAAGCACCTCCTGGCGCGGTAGACGAAAAGTTACCGATACCCATCCCTGCTAAGCAAAGACGTTAGCATTTTCAGTGCCAATCACCTTGAATCGCAACACCGGCATTAGCACTCATCACGTCGAATTGCCAACACATCTCATGCCGCGATGTAGCAGTTACAATCGCGCGCAGGCTGCATCATTTTTGCATCTTATAGACACAACGCACCTACCGGGGATTCCTGCGCAGTGATTAGTATTCTAGCCAAACTCCTGGCATCGTCCATTGGCCTTTATATGTATCTGAGTTGCGCCGCGCATGCCGCCGGCTTGACCGGGGCTCTGCGCGAAGCTCTCATGCAGACCGGCGTGCCGCCCGAAGGGGTGGCGCTCTACGTGAAAGAAATCGGTGCGGCCCGCCCGATTTTGGAGCATAACGTCGATCGCGCGATGAACCCGGCCTCGACGATGAAGCTCGTCACCACGCTCGCCGGCCTCGAGTTGCTCGGGCCGAGCTTCGTGTGGCGCACCGAAGCCTGGCTCGACGGCGCGCTCAACGGCGATGTGCTCGAGGGCAACCTGGTGCTGAAGGGCTACGGCGATCCGAGATTGACACTGGAAGACTTCTGGTTGTTCCTGCGCGATCTGCGAGCGCGCGGAGTCCGCGACATCCGCGGCGATCTGGTCCTCGACCGCAGCCTGTTTGCGGTCGAAGAGATCGATCCTGGGCGTTTCGACAACGACCCCACCCGTCCCTATAACGTCGGACCCGATGCATTGCTGGTGAACTACAAGGCGGTCCGCCTGCAATTTATCCCGATGGAGCAAACGGGTGGCGTGCGGATCATTGCAACGCCCGACCTGCCGCCGATCAGCATCGTCAACCAGCTCACGCTGGGACCCGCGCCCTGCGACGTGTGGCCGGAAAGACCAGCCGCCGATCCTCTGCAGTCGCGGCTCACCTTCAGCGGCGTGTTTCCCTACGGTTGCGGCGAGAAGCAGCGCAGTTTCAGTCTACTTTCCCGCAACCAGTATCTCGTCACGTTGTTCAGTCAGTTGTGGCGTGAGGTCGGTGGCACTTTTCAGGGCGGAGTGCATGACGGCCTGGTGCCGGAGCGAGCGCGCTGGCTCACCACCTGGGAATCTCCGCCGCTGGCCGAAGTGGTTCGCGACATCAACAAGTTCAGCAACAACGTCATGGCGCGGCATCTGTTTCTGACGCTCTCGCTCACCATAGCCAATCCGCCCGCCACCACGGAGAATGCCGCGCGCGCCGTACGCGCCTGGCTGTTGCGCGATCACCTCGATTTTCCAGAGCTCAGCATGGACAACGGCTCGGGCCTGTCCCGTTCGGGCCGCATCAGCGCGCGTCACCTCGCGGATCTGCTCGCGTACGCATGGCGCAGCCCCCTGATGCCCGAGTACGTGTCATCGCTTCCGATTCCCGGTGTTGACGGCACATTGCGCCGGCGCATGGGCGATGCGTCCGCAGCCGGTCACGCGCATATCAAGACCGGCTACCTCGACGGGGTGCGCGCCATCGCCGGCTATGTTGCCGATGATCATGGGCGAACCTTCGTCGTCGTCAGCCTGATCAACGACCCGCATGCGATCGATGCGCAGAGCTTTCAAGACGCGGTTATCGAATGGGTCTACGCCCAGGCAAGCCAGGCAAGCCGCTGCTGTAGGGAATAACAGCGCCGCGGGCTTTCCCACATCGACTGCGCGCGCAGTCGATGTGCGATAATTCCTCACTGTTCCAGCCGCTCGCAACCTTTGTTTCACATTCGCTCTATGAGCCTCGACGTCGTCATCCTCGCCGCCGGCAAGGGGACACGCATGTACTCGGCGCTGCCGAAGGTCTTGCATCGCCTGGCCGGCAGACCTCTGCTCAGTCACGTCGTGCACACTGCACGCAGCTTGAAACCGCAGCGCATCGTCATCGTCTATGGGCATGGCGGCGACCAGGTTCCGCAGGCGTTGCGCGGCGACGACTTGATCTTCGTGGAGCAGGAGCCGCAGCTCGGTACCGGACACGCCGTTCAACAGGCTCTGCCCAAGCTCGCCGCACGGCGCACACTGGTACTCTATGGGGATGTGCCGCTGATTGCGGCGGCAACCTTGCAGCGTGCGTTGAGTTTCGAGGATGGACTCATCCTGATCACCGCGTCGCCCGAGGACCCCACGGGCTATGGACGCATCGTTCGAGACGGCACGGGCGCGGTGGTACGCATCGTCGAGCAGGGCGACGCCAGCCCTGAGCAAAAGGCGATCTCCGAGATCAATACCGGGATACTGGCGGCACCCACACCTGAGCTCGCGAGCTGGCTGTCGCGTATCGGGAACGATAATGTGCAGCGGGAATTCTATCTGACCGACGTGATATCACTGGCAGTCGCCGACGGAACATCGATTCATACCGCGCAACCGGCCGATCTCTTCGAGACTCTGGGCGTCAACAGCAAGCAGCAGCTCGCGCAGCTGGAACGCATCTATCAGCGACAACAAGCCGAGCGTCTGCTCGCACGTGGCGTGACCCTGGCGGATCCCGCGCGCATCGACATCCGGGGTGAGCTCACCTGCGAACAGGACGTCACTATCGATGTCGGCTGTGTGTTCGAAGGCTCAGTGAGGCTGGAGGAAGGAACAAGCGTCGGTGCACATTGTGTGATCAAGGATGCACACATCGAGGCGAACGCTCAGATTCTACCGTTCTGTCACATCGAAGGCGCACGCATCGGTGCGCAGGCGCGTGTCGGGCCGTATGCTCGGCTGCGCCCGGGCACCGTGCTCGCTCAGCATACGCACGTGGGTAATTTTGTCGAAACCAAGAACGCCTCGCTGGCGGAAGGCTCGAAGGCCAACCATCTGAGCTATCTCGGCGATGCCACGATCGGTCGCCACGTCAACATCGGCGCGGGCACGATCACGTGCAACTACGACGGTGCCAACAAATACCAGACGGTGATCGGCGATGGCGCGTTCATCGGTTCCGACAGCCAGCTGGTAGCCCCGGTGACAGTGGGCGCAGGCGCTACCATCGGCGCTGGCAGTACCGTGACGAGCGATGCGCCGCCGGGAGAGTTGACTCTGTCGCGTGCAAGACAGGTGACGGTGCAAGGCTGGCAGCGGCCGGTGAAAAAAGTGAAGGGTGAAAAATGAAGGGTGAAGGGCTCATAAGCCTTCGTGTATGGGCGAACCTGCGTTCGCATGAATCGACATGTGTGGAATCGTAGGCGCAGTCTCGCATCGTAACGTCGTCCCGCTGCTGCTGGAGGGCCTGCGCAAGCTCGAATACCGCGGCTACGATTCCGCCGGTCTGGCCATTATCAACGGCGGCATGCATCGCCTGCGCAGCGTCGGCCGCGTGTCCTCCCTCACCGAGCTTGCTCAACAAGCCAAGCTGACCGGCCAACTCGGAATCGCGCACACGCGCTGGGCCACACACGGAGCACCCACCGAGCGCAATGCGCATCCGCATGTGAGCCTCGATGGGCTGGCGATCGTCCACAATGGCATCATCGAGAACCATGAAGCCATTCGCGCGCAACTCGTAATCCAGGGTTACCGCTTCGAGTCGGATACCGACACCGAGGTGGTGGCGCATCTGATCCATCATCATCTCCAGCAGACCGATGATCTGCTGCAGGCTACGTACCACGCTGTGGCACAACTTACCGGCGCGTACGCGATCGCCGTAGTGAGCGCAGCCAAGCCCGATCGCATGATCGTTGCCCGCGTGGGCGCGCCGCTTCTGCTGGGTCTGGGCGAAGGCGAAAACTTCGCTGCCTCCGACGCCTCGGCTCTGCTGCAGGCCACCCGCAACATGGTGTACCTGGAAGAAGGCGATGTGGCGGAAATTACCGCGCAGGGCGTTCGTATCCTGGACGCGTCCGGCGCACGCGTCGAGCGCCCGGTGCACGAGAGCCATCTCGCCGCGGACGCAGTGGAGCTCGGCCCGTATCGCCATTACATGCAGAAGGAGATCTTCGAGCAACCAGGTGCCGTGGCCGCGACGCTGGAGATGGTGACCGGGGCGCAGTCGATCGTGCCGCAACTCTTCGGGGTCGACGCAGATCAGTTACTGCGCAAGATCGACCGGGTGCTCATTCTCGCCTGCGGTACCAGCTATCACGCCGGACTGGTCGCGCGATACTGGATGGAGGCCTTGGCCGGCCTGCCCTGCAGCGTCGAGATCGCGAGCGAGTACCGCTATCGAGACAGTGTGCCGCACTCGGATACGCTGGTGATCACCATATCCCAATCCGGCGAAACTGCGGACACGATCGCGGCACTTCAGCACGCGCGCGCGCTCAAGCAGGAAAACACGCTCGCGATCTGCAATGTGCCGGAGAGCACGCTGGTGCGGCAGGCGCGGATGCGTTTTCTCACGCGCGCCGGTCCCGAGATCGGCGTCGCGTCCACCAAGGCGTTTACCACACAGCTGGCTGCTCTATATCTGCTCACGCTGGTGCTGGGGAAGTTGCGCGGCCGCCTCGACGCCGACACGGAGCAGGCCTGTTTGAAATCGCTGCGCCATCTCCCGTCCGCGCTGCTGAACGTGCTGGAGCTGGAGCCGCAGATCGCGGCGTGGGCGCAACGCTTCGCCAGGAAGCACCATACGCTGTTCCTCGGCCGCGGCATGCACTATCCGATCGCGCTGGAGGGCGCGCTCAAGCTCAAGGAAATCTCATACATCCATGCGGAGGCCTACCCGGCGGGCGAGCTCAAGCATGGTCCCCTGGCGCTGGTCGACAGCGACATGCCGGTGGTTGCGATTGCGCCGAACGATGCCTTGCTGGAGAAGCTCAAGTCCAACCTGCAGGAGGTAAGAGCCCGCGGCGGAGAGCTGTACGTCTTCGCCGATGCCGACAGCCACGTGCAGGAAGGCGAGGGCCTGCATGTCATCCGCCTGCTGGAGAACCACGGCTATCTGAGCCCGATATTGCATGTCGTTCCGTTGCAGCTCCTCGCGTATCACGCCGCCCTGGCACGCGGCACCGACGTAGACAAGCCGCGGAATTTAGCCAAGTCGGTTACTGTAGAGTAGGCGGTTGCGTGGCAATTGCAGTGTGATATGCAACTTTCGCAGCTGCATGCGGCGGAGGCTAATGCGCGCACGGGCGCACCCATACCTAAGGAGAGCATCATCGAGCGTGCAGTGCCATCTGTGCAGATCGACAACGAGACCGTGCGTGTGACGGAGTGGCGGTTTGCGCCGGGCGCGTCGACCGGACATCATCGCCATGAGTACGAGTATGTGGTGGTACCGATGACAACGGGCAAGCTGCTCCTGGATGAACCCGGGGGCAAGCGCTACGCGCAGCTGATCGCAGGCCAGAGCTATACGCGACCGGCCGGCGTCGAGCATGACGTCATCAACGCCAACGACTTCCCGTTCGTCTTCGTCGAGATCGAGATCAAAGCCTGAGCTCCAGGGGCGATACGGCAAGACGCTGTGTGAAACGGTGATCTCGGAAACCGTGAACCTGGCGCGATAAGTCCCATGCACGGCAAGGACATCTTTCCCCATGCACCGGGCAGCCAGGGGGCGGTGGACTACGAAACGTTGACAGCGGAGTTGGATGCAGGCAAGTTCTTCGACTGAGGGGTCGATCCGAAAAGCAACGGAGGCGTTATGGCAACACGAAAACTATCCATCGGTACAGCGCTGATTTTCCTGCTGCTGAGCAGCCCGCTCACCAGCCTGGCCAACATGGGAGCGGAGGACTCCGAGAGTGACGATCCCAACGCCGTTGAGGGAAAAAAGGCGATCGCGGCACAAGACTGGAAGCACGCTGTCCAGCTCCTGACCAAAGCCGCGGCCACCGACCCGAATAACGCGGATGTGCAGAACTGGCTCGGGTTCGCGCAGCGGAAGTCGGGCAACCTCGACGCGGCATTCAGCGCGTACAACACGGCGTTGAAGCTCAATCCGCAGCTCAAGGCCGCGCACGAGTATATCGGCGAAGCTTACCTGCTCACCGGTAACGTCGGCCGGGCCGAGCAACATCTGGCGGAGCTGCAGAAGCTGTGCACGCCAGTCCCTTGTGAGGAGTACAAGGATCTGCGGCGCGCGGTCGAGGACTACAAGAAGAAGAAAAAGTAGTGGTTGGCGGATCCGGGCCGAATAGGTCCTTCAAGGCCGTCCTCTGGGATTTCGGCGGTGTCCTGACCGAGAGCCCGTTCCTAGCCTTTGCCCGCTTCGAGCAGGCGCGCGGGCTACCGCATGATTTCCTGCGGCGCGTAAACAGTCTCGAGACGGACACCAATGCATGGGCCCGCTTCGAGCGCGGTGAGCTCACGCTCGCGCAGTTCGGCGATGCGTTCGAAGCCGAATGCCTCGCACAAGGCCATGCGGTACGCGGCGAGGATGTGATCGAGCTGCTCTATGGCGAGATCCACCCCGCCATGGTCGAGGCGCTGCGCAGATGCAAACAGCACTATACGACGGCCTGCCTCACCAACAACGTGAAGACCGGACAGGGCCACGGTCTGCCGACCACCGCAACGCGCGCGGCCGAGGTGGCCCGCGTCATGGCGCTGTTCGATGCAGTTTTCGAGTCCAGCCTGATCGGCGCCCGGAAACCGGAGCCACGCTTCTACCAGCTTGCCTTGGAGCGCCTGCGCATCGAGGGGCGCGAAGCGGTCTATCTCGATGATCTCGGCATCAATCTGAAGCCGGCCCGTGCACTCGGGATGACGACGATCAAAGTCGAGAGCGCCGAACAGGCACTTTCCGAGCTCGAAGCGGTGCTGGAGATGAAGTTAGGCGTTGCGTAGCGGTTTGCGCGGCGCCTCTTGCAATGCTTCCGCCCGTCGCGCGATCAGGCCCAGCGTGGCACCGCGCCGCGCATACTCGCGAGCCAGAGCCGCACCGATACCGCTCGAGGCACCGGTAATGACGATGCGCAAAGTCATCGCGCCCCGCGCCGGTCGGCGCGGGCGATGCGGATGAGCTCCTCGACCACCGTCAATAGTGGACCCGCGCCGCCAGTCATGCCGCTGTTGGTTAGGTAGCGCCCATCCACAGCGACGCTGGGCGTGCTTGCCATCTGGAATGAATCGGTGAGCACGCGCGACTCCATCATGCGCGCGGTGACTGCGTCGGAGTGGAACACTTCTTCGAAATGCTTGCGCTCGACCCCTTGTCGCGCGACCCAGTGGAACAACTCGCTCTCGCTCTGCAGGTTCACTTCGTCACGATGGAACGCATCGAACGTTTTCGCGTGCAGCTTGGGCAGCAATCCCAGTGCATCGTACGTATAGTAGGCGCGCGTGAGGGTGATCCAGCGAGTGTTGCGCAAGGCAGGGATACGCCGAAAGCTCACGTCGACCGGCTTTTGCTTCAGCCAATCCGCCACGAGCGGCTCGAACTGGTAGCACCACTGGCACCCGTAGTAGAAGAAGTAAGCTACCTCGATGCGCTCGGTATTGGAAAGACGCTGCCGGGGGATGACTACGTAATCGACGTCCTCCATGAGGTCGCTGCGCTCAGCCGGCGCCGCGGCATGCCCGTATAGGGGTAGCCATGCGGAAACGCTAAGCCAGCGCAGCGCTGCTCGTCGCCCTGCGGAATGCGAAAACCGGTTTATTTCTTCCTCGCCTTGCGCTCCATGTCGATCAGCTCGTCCACCACCTTAAAGAAGCGGTCGTAATCGGGCGGGCCGCTACCTCCGGCTGAAACCATAGATGGTCCCGTGTAGTACTTGCCGTCGATCGCCATGGAAGGTGTGAATTGCACGCCGTAGCCGCGCGCCACCGCCATGGAGCGCTGCAGCTTCGCATCGATGCCAAAGGAGTCGTAGACCTGATCGAATTTCGCAGAATCGATGCCAGCGTCCTTGGCCCACTGCTTGACACCCTGGTCGCTACCGAGGTCCTTGCTCTGCTTGTGGATCGCCTCATAGACCTTCGCCTGATACTTATCCACGAGCCCCATTGCTTCAAGGGTGTAGTAGAGCTTCGCGGTGGACTTCCAGCTTTCCTTGAAAACCATTGGAATCGCTTTGAACTCGACATCTTTGGGCTTGTGCTTGAGCCATGCGTCCAGCGCCGGCTCGAAATCAGCACAGTGCGGACACGCGTACGAGAAGAATTCGATCACCTCGATCTTCTTGGGGTCGGCCGGCGTCTGCGGAGTCTTGATCGTTTGGTAATCCTTCTCCGGGACCGGCTGGGCGTGAACCGCGTTCAACAGCATCAAAGCCCCAGCGAGGAATGCCAGGCTGCTGCTCAAGAGACGATGACGTTTCATGTATTCTCCAATGCGTACGAATCAATGTTTTGCCAGTGGCTCACTCACTTTGATCACAGTAGCGTCGATTTTGTTTTCCTTCAGCGCCACCCTGGCCTTGTCCAGGTCCGGACCATTGCTGTACGGACCGAGTCGGACGCGGTGCCAGATGCTGTTATCGGGCAGCGTGGCCGTCTGGATCTGCGCTTCCAGCCCTGCCAGCGCGAGCCGCGCCTTCAAATTGTCCGCGTCCGCAGAGCTCTGGAATGCACCCGCCTGCAGGTAGTACACCACCCGCGCGGTCGAGCCTGAGCTGGGGGAGGGGCTCAACTCCTTCCCGGTAACCGGCTCTTCGCCTGGCAGAATCTTGTAGAAGTCAAAACGCGTCTTGCCCTCTGGCGGTTTACCGGTCTGCGGTGCAGCCGCGGCCGGCGCGGGAGCGGGTTTGTCCGGTTTCGCGGGCTCGAACTTCGGCGCAGACTTGGTCGACGAGGTTTCACTCTTGGCGCTGTCGGCGTCCCGGGTAACGAATGGCTTGGGCGCTTTGTTCAGATACAGCGCGACCCCGAGCGCGAGGCACAGTCCGAGCAGCACGCCGATGAAGACGCCGATCAACATCGGGTGCGTGCCCTGCCCCGCGGTGCGTTTGCGTTGGGTCTTCAGCTCTCGGCTCATAGTCTCGCGCGTTAAGAAGAAGTTACATCTTGGCCGGGGCGCTCACCCCCACCAGCCGCAGGCCGTTTCGCAATACGTATCGCAGCGACACGACCAGCGCGAGCCGCGCGAGCCGCACGCGTTCGTCATCGACCAGAAACCGGTTCGAATTGTAGTAGCTGTGGAAAGCAGCAGCCAGTTCCTTCAGGTAGAAAGCGATGAGGTGCGGGGCGAAATCACGAGCGGCATCTTCTACCACCGCTGGATAGTCCATCAGCAAACGCAGCACCTGCTGTTCGTGTTCCGAGTCCAATGCAGCGAGATCGCAGCTTGAGAGCGCCTGCTCGTCACCGCCCCATTGTTCCATGACGCTGCACACCCGCGCATGCGCGTACTGCACGTAGTACACCGGGTTCTCGTTGCTCTGTGACTTGGCGAGATCGAGATCGAAATCGAGATGCTGATCGCGCTTGCGCAGCACATAGAAAAACCGTGCGGCGTCGTTGCCGACTTCGCCACGAAGGTCGCGCAGTGTCACGAACTCGCCTTTGCGCGTGGACATCGAAACCTTCTTGCCATCGCGATAAAGGACCGCGAACTGAACCAGCGCCACGAACACCCGGGATGGGTCCACCCCAAGCGCCTGCAGAGCTGCTTTCACGCGCGGGATGTGACCATGGTGATCGGCTCCCCATACATCGATCGCCACATCGAAGCCGCGCTCGAGCTTGTTGAGATGGTAAGCAATGTCCGAAGCGAAGTAGGTGTACTGCCCGTTCTCCCGCTGCACCACGCGATCCTTCTCGTCGCCGAACGCCTGAGAGCGGAACCATTTGGCGCCATCCTGAACGTACAGATGACCGGCACGCTCGAGTTGCGCCAGCGCGCGCTCGACCTGCCCGCCGTCGAACAGCGAGCGCTCGGAGAACCAGTGCTGAAACTCGACTCCGAACTCCGCAAGATCGTTGCGACAATCGCCCAGCTGCTCGGTGAGCGCATAGCCGTGGATGTACGCGTAGTCCGCCCCGAGCAAGGCTTTGGCGTTGGCGATCAGGGCGTCGAGCCGGGCTTCCTCATCCTCTGCGCCCGAGGGCAGGCCCTGACCCAAGCGCTCCGGAGAATGCACGTAACGGTCCGCATGCTGATCGGCAATGGCGCACGCCATATCTTTCACATAGTCTCCCTGATAGGCGTTATCCGGAAACGGCACGCTCAATCCATGGAGCTCGAGATAGCGCAGCCACGTGGACAAAGCCAGGATGTCCATCTGCCGGCCGGCATCGTTCACGTAGTACTCGCGCTCGACCGCGAAGCCAGCGGCCTCGAGCACGTTGGCGAGGCTCGCACCGTACGCGGCGCCACGGCCATGTCCGACGTGCAGAGGACCGGTTGGGTTGGCCGAGACGAATTCCACCTGCACGCGCTTGCCACGCCCGTACGCGATCCTTCCGTACGCGTCCGGGTTCGCGAGTATGTCGGTCACCACCCGCTGTTTGGCCGCGGGGTTGAGGAACAGATTGATGAAGCCGGCGCCGGCGATCTCCGCTTTGGCCAGCAAAGAAGACGGCGGCAATGCGGCAAGCAGCGCCTGTGCAACTTCCCGCGGGTTGCGCTTGAGCGATTTCGCGAGCTGCAGCGCGACGCTGCAGGCATAGTCGCCGTGGCCGGCCTGCTTGGGGCGTTCCAGCAAAACCGGGACGCCGCTGTGCTCTGGAAAAGCGGAGGCAAGCGCAGCCGCGAGCAACTCGGCGAGATGCGTGCGCAGGTCGGTTGGCAAAGCGATTGACCTCTGTCGTGTCGGTGAAGGGCGGATTATACCGGCTGCAAGTAGTGCGCTCGGCAGGCCGTCAGGACGGGTCGACGCCAGGAGGCATACAGGCTTAGTCCACTATAGATCGAGCGGATCGACATCGAGAGTCCAGCGCACCTGACCCGGCTGAGCTTGCGCAATCGCCGGTTCCCAGGCATCCAGGAAGCGCTGCAGGGCTTCGCGTGTGGCCGCTTGCACCAGCAGATGGCCACGCTCGCGGCCTGCGACCCGGGCAATGGGTGCAGGCACCGGCTCATAGATCTCCACCGTGGATTGCAGCGAGTGCGCTGCGCGAGCCGCGGCGCCCAGGAATTCGTCTACCAGCTCACGCTTGAGCGCCTCGGCCCGCAACACAACGTGATGGGTGTAAGGGGGAAAGGACAGCTCGCGCCGCTCATCCAATGCCTGTTGGGCAAATTCGTTGTAGCTCTGCCGGCACACCGCCACATACAGCGGATGACGCGGGAAATCCGTCTGAATCAGTACCTCGCCGCCGAGCTCAGCGCGGCCGGCGCGGCCCGCGACCTGCGTGAGCAGCGCAAACAACCTTTCGGCGGCGCGAAAATCGCTGCTGTACAGCGCGCTGTCGGCGTTGATCACTCCCACCAGCGTGATCCGCGGGAAGTCATGCCCCTTTGCCAGCATCTGCGTCCCGACCAGGATGTCGACGGCATTGTCGTGCACGCTTTCGCGCATGCGCTGAAACGCTGCGCGCCTGCGCGTGCTGTCACGATCCACGCGCAAGACGCGGGCCTGCGGAAACAGCTCGCTCAGCGCCTGCTCGATGCGCTGGGTACCATGTCCCGCCGGAGACAGATCGACATTGCCGCAGCTCGGACAGGCATGTGGCACACCTTCTTCGTGTCCGCAATAGTGACAGCGCAACGCGGTGTGCTGCACATGCAGAACCAGGCGCGCCGAGCAACGCGTGCACGGTGCGCTCCAGCCGCACGCGAAACAGATCAGTGCCGGCGCGTAGCCACGGCGATTGACGAAGACCAGGCTTTGTTCGCGAGCCTCCAGCCGACGTCCGAGCGCCTCGATCAGCGTCTGCGACAAGCCGTCGCGCAGGCGCTGCCCGCGCGTTTCGACGCAGCGAATGACCGGCAACTGCGAAGCAGCGCGCACCGGCAGCTCCAACAGGCGATAGCGCCCAGTGGCGGCGTTGGCGAAGCTCTCCAGGGATGGGGTTGCAGAACCCAGCACCACCGGCACGTTGCGCTGCTTCGCGCGGAACACAGCGAGGTCGCGCGCCGAATAGCGCAGCCCGTCCTGCTGCTTGAGCGAAGCATCCTGCTCCTCGTCGACCACGATAAGCCCCAGATGCGGCATGGGCGTGAACACCGCCAGCCGGGTTCCGATCACCACTCGCGCCTGTCCCGACTCTGCTGCGCGCCAGCGCTTCAGCCGTTCTGCCTCGGGTACGTTGCTATGCAGGCTGGCGATCGGCATTCCCGGAAAGCGCTGAATGACGCGGGCTTCGAGCTGCGGTGTGAGATTGATCTCGGGTACGAGCAACAAGGTCTGGCGTCCGCGCTGTAGCGCTCGTGCGATCAGCTGCAGGTAGACTTCAGTCTTGCCGCTTCCGGTCACACCCAGCAGCAGCCACGACGCGAACTGGTCGGCCGTGGCGTCGACTGCCTGCACAGCGCCTTGCTGATCGGCGGTCAGGACCGGTGCGGGGGCTGGCACAACGGCATCGACTGCGACTCGTATCCCCGTTGCCGGGGCGAGCCAACCGCGCTCGATCAGATCGCGCACTGCGCGACCCGCCCCTGGCGAGAGCGCACGCAGAATGGCGATAGCTGCAGCTGCATTGTTGCGCAGGTATTCGAGCACGCGGCGCTGGTTGATTGCACGCGCCGGCAAGGTCGACCAGTCGCTCGCCAGCGCCGCCTCAGTGAGCGCGAGTCGTGGTTCCTCCGCTCGTGCCGCCGACACACGGCGCAATTGCTGCGGGAGTGCAGCCATCGCCACCTGACCGATCGGGAAACGGTAATAGCGACTGGCGAACTCTACGAGCTGCAATACGTCGCCGGCCAGCCTGGGCTCATCGCTGAATACAGCGGACACGGGCTTGATACGGGCGGCGGTTACCTGCGGCGCTCCACCCACTTCCAGTATCACGCCGGCGCGCCGGCCCCGGCCGAACGGCACGGCGACGCGGGCGCCGAGCAGATCGGAGTCCGGCTCCTGCACCGAGTAATCGAACAGAGTTGGAACGGGAACGTCCAGCGCTACCCGCACGAGGTGCATCGGTCGCGATGATTCGATAAGGTGCAAACTGCCGGTCGGGTGAGGGGAGCCGGGCTCAAAGACCGCGCCATCGGTGGTCACCGCTACGCGCACTTGCACGCGCTGCTCAGGCAACGTGGTATGCGCGGCTCATTTCGTGCACCGCGTCCACCAGCACCGTGACATTTTCCGGTGGGGTGTGCTGCGAGATGCCGTGTCCAAGATTGAATACGTGGCCGGCACCGGACCCGAATCGCTCCAAAATCCTTTTCGTCTCGTGACGTACTGCCTCCGGCGTCGCGAACAGCACACCCGGATCCAGATTGCCCTGCAGCGCTACACGCCCGCCGATCCGCTCACGCGCCACGCCGATGTCAACGGTCCAGTCGAGCCCTACGGCGTCGGCGCCAGTCTGCGCGAGCCGCTCCAGCCAGAGGCCGCCACCTTTGGTGAAGACGATGCGGGGAATCATCTGGCCATCGTAGGACCGATGCACACGCTCGAAGACACTGCTCAGATACGGGGCCGAGAACTCGTGGAATGCCGCGTGCGACAGCGCGCCGCCCCAGGTGTCGAACAGCATGATCGCCTGCGCACCGCTTTCGATCTGCGCATTGAGATAAGCACTCACCGCCACCGCGTTGAGCTCGAGCACCTTGTGCAGCAGGTCGGGGCGAGAGTACAGCATGCGCTTCACTTCGATGAAGTCCTGGCTGCCCTTGCCTTCAATCATGTAGCAGGCGAGCGTAAACGGGCTGCCTGCGAATCCGAGCAACGGCACTTCGTTGTTGAGCGCGCGCCGGATCTGCGCGACCGCATCCATCACGTAGCGCAGCTGACCCCAGGGATCGGGCGCGGTGAGATCGCGCACTTCCCATTCTTCGCGCAGCGGGCGCTCCAAGCGCGGGCCCTCGCCTTCCGCAAAGTACAGACCGAGACCCATCGCGTCCGGGATCGTGAGGATATCGGAGAACAGGATCGCCGCATCGAGTGGATAGCGCGCGAGCGGCTGCAAGGTGACCTCGGTGGCGAGATCGGGACTCCTGCACAGCGTCAGAAAGTCGCCCGCGCGCGCCCGCGTCTGGTTGTACTCAGGGAGATAGCGGCCGGCCTGGCGCATGATCCAGATCGGCGTATAGGGCGTAGACTCGCGGCGCAGCGCGCGCAGGAGCGTGTCGTTCTTGGGGCGGGTCACGGGCCTTATCTTACCGCGTAACCTCGACTCTTACCGCGTAAACCTCAACACAGAGGCACAGAGGACACAGAGATCACAAAGAAAACCCAACAGATGAAGTCGCTAAGCGAACCGATCTCTAGCGAGGCAAATCCGAGCAGCCCATCAAGAACTCATCGACCGCCCGCGCGCACTGACGATCTTCGCGGATCGCCCACACCACCAGCGACTGTCCGCGACGCATGTCGCCGGCAGCGAAGACCTTCGGCAGCGAGCTCTGATAACAGCCGGGACCGTCCGTCGTCGCGCCCACGTTGCCGCGCTGATCGTAGGCCACTCCCAGATCATCCAGCAGGCCCTGATGCACGGGGCTCACGAACCCCATCGCCAGCAGCACGAGATCGGCCGGCAGCTCGAACTCCGAGCCCGGCACCTCATGCATCCGCATCTGACCGCTCACCGGATCCTTGCCCCACTCGACACGCACCCCCACCAGCCCCGTGACATGGCCATCCTTGCCATTGAACAGCTTCGTGCTCACCGACCAGTCGCGCTTGGCATCTTCTTCGTGGGACGAGGAAGTGCGCAGCTTGGCAGGCCAATAGGGCTATACCGGATTGTTCTTGATATCCGGAGGCTGCGGCAGCAGCTCGAACTGCGTGACCGATTTCGCGCCATGCCGATTCGATGTACCCACACAGTCGGAACCGGTATCGCCGCCACCGATAACGATCACATGTTTGCCGGTGGCGACCAGTCCGGGAACGTCTGCGTCTCCAGCGACGCGGCGGTTCTGCAGCGGCAGGAATTCCATGGCGAAATGAATGCCCGCGAGATCGCGGCCGGGAATGGGCAGATCGCGCGGGTGCTCCGCGCCTCCGGATACGACGAGCGCATCGAATTCGTCGAGCAGTTTGCTGGAGGGCACTGAGGTCGCGGCCAGATTGGTCACACCGTGAGGCAAGCGGCCAGGATCGCCCGCATAGACGCCGGTCCGGAAGCTCACGCCTTCCTCCTGCATCTGCGCGATCCTGCGATCGATCAGCCACTTCTCCATCTTGAAGTCGGGGATGCCATAGCGCAGCAGGCCGCCGATCCGATCATTCTTTTCAAACAGCACCACATCGTGGCCCGCACGCGCAAGCTGCTGCGCGCAAGCAAGGCCAGCCGGTCCCGAACCGACCACCGCCACTCGCTTCCCGGTCTTGCGCTTCGGCGGCAGCGGCGCAACCAGACCCATCTCCCAGCCCTTGTCGATGATCGCGTGTTCGATCGACTTGATGCCCACCGGGTCGTTGTTGATATTGAGCGTGCAGGCTTCCTCGCATGGCGCCGGACACACGCGCCCGGTGAACTCCGGAAAGTTATTGGTGGAATGCAGGACATCGAGGGCCTGCTTCCAGTTCTGCTTGAACACTAGGTCGTTCCAGTCGGGGATGATGTTGTTGACGGGACAGCCGGTCATGCAAAACGGAATGCCGCAATCCATGCAGCGCGCGCCTTGCACACCGGCCTCCTGATCGCTCAGGTGATGCACGAACTCGTGCCAGTGCTTGACCCGATGCTCTTTCGGTTCGGTCGCCTCAGCCAGCCGCTGGTACTCCAGGAACCCCGTTACTTTGCCCATTGTTCTATCTTCGATGTGAAACGAGGCGCCGTGACCGCAGCCCGACGCCTTAATGTCGTGAACGCATCAAGCAGCAAGCTTGTTGCCCTTGGCGGCCAGTTCCCCGAGCGCGCGCTGGTATTCCTTCGGGAACACTTTCACGAACTTCACGCGATAGGTGTTCCAGTGATCCAGGATCTCACGGGCACGCTGGCTGCCGGTGTACTGCGCATGCCGCTCGATCATCCGGCGCACGATGGCCTCATCCGATTCGCCCAGATGCCACAGATGGCGCGCGAGCTTCGCCTCCTGCTCCGCCTCCGCGTAGACCGCGGACAGATCCACCATAGCGGCATTGCAGTGCTTGGCGAACTGACCGTTGGCGTCGAGTACATAGGCGATGCCGCCCGACATGCCGGCGGCAAAGTTGCGGCCTGTGGTACCGAGCACTACGACCGTGCCTCCGGTCATGTACTCGCAGCCGTGGTCGCCGACGCCCTCCACCACCGCCTGTGCTCCAGAGTTGCGCACGGCAAAGCGCTCGCCGGCGACGCCGCGGAAGTAGGCCTCACCGGCGATGGCGCCGTACAACACCACATTACCTGTGATGATGTTGTCGGTGGGCTCACCGCGGAACTTCGGCGAGGGCTGTACGCTGATGCGCCCACCCGACAAGCTTTTGCCGCAGTAGTCGTTGGTCTCGCCAATCAAGTCGAGCGTAATGCCTCTGGCCAGGAACGCGCCAAAGCTCTGCCCGGCAGAGCCGGCGAGACGCACGTGAATCGTGTCGTCCGCGAGTCCCTCGTGCCCATAGCGCTGTGCCACCTCGTTCGACAGCATCGTTCCCACAGTGCGGTTGATGTTGCGAATGGGGATGTCGATGCTCACCTTTGCTTTGCGCTCGAGCGCCGGCATGGCGAGCTCGATCAAGCGATGATCGAGCGCTTTCTCCAGGCCATGGTCTTGCTTCTCGCAGTGGAAGCGCGCGGTATCAGCCGAGACCTGCGGCTGATAGAAGATGCGGCTGAAATCCAATCCGCTCGCCTTCCAGTGCTCGACGCCTTTTTTCGTGTCGAGCAGGTCCGAGCGCCCGATCAAGTCGTTCAACTTGCGCACACCGAGCCGGGCCATCAGCTCGCGCACCTCTTCGGCAACGAAGAAGAAATAGTTGATCACGTGCTCGGGCTGCCCGCGGAATCGCTTGCGCAGCACCGGGTCCTGCGTGGCCACACCCACCGGACAGGTATTGAGATGGCATTTGCGCATCATGATGCAACCCGACACCACCAGCGGCGCGGTGGCGAAGCCGAACTCATCGGCACCCAGCATTGCGCCGATAACTACGTCGCGCCCGGTTTTCATCTGCCCGTCGACCTGAACGGCAATACGGCCGCGCAGACGGTTCAGCACCAGAGTCTGCTGCGTCTCAGCGAGCCCCAGCTCCCACGGCGTTCCGGCGTGCTTGATCGATGACCAGGGTGAAGCACCGGTGCCGCCATCGTGACCGGCAATGGTGACGTGATCGGATTTGGCCTTCGACACGCCTGCCGCCACCGTCCCCACACCGACTTCGGACACCAGCTTCACGCTCACTGAGGC
>JBGQKF010000028.1:0-19034 GCA_041499435.1 Gammaproteobacteria bacterium | reverse complement strand
GCGGGGATCGACGGCACCGGGAAGCTGGATGTTGCCGATTCGGTACTCGACTTGTTCGACCTGGTCCTCGCATCCATCCGGGGAGGGCTTGATGCACCTCATGGTGTGCAAACACAGCGTGTGCTCACTGCACTGGACTCGGATCGGATCGCCATACTGGCTCAGCCCAAGTGCGATGGCAGGTCTGCAGTGGATTTTGACTTCGCCGCAGTGGCGCGTAAGGCAACGGAGCGGGGAATTGCGCTGGCAGTCTCGTTGCATCCGCGTCGGCTCGCGCCTCCAGACACGTTCCTGGAAATCGCCAAGCGTGAAGGTGCTCGCTTCGTGATCAGCTCCGAAGCGGGGAGCGCAGCCGAGCTGGACGCGATACGCTTCTCAGTTGGCTTTGCTCGACGCGCAGGGATCGAGCCTGCACAGGTGCTCAATTCAAACCCGATTTCTGATTTACAAGCCTGGCTTCGCGGGTATAAGCAGCGAAGTGGTAACGTAGTGGCCAACTCCGACTAAACCCGAGCTCGACCTCCATGCCCAGGAAATCCCCTGAACAACTACGCAGCTTCCGCTGGTTCGGCGCGAAGGATCTGCGCTCTTTCGGCCATCGTTCGCGCACCCTGCAGATGGGCTACTCGCGCCAGGACTACGAAGGTAAGCCGATCATCGCTGTGATCAACACCTGGAGCGACATCAATCCCTGCCATAGCCACTTCCGCACCCGTGCCGAGGAGGTGAAACGCGGCATCTGGCAGGCGGGCGGCTTTCCAGTGGAAATGCCGGCGATTTCGCTCTCGGAGCCGTTCCAGAAGCCGACCACCATGCTGTACCGGAACTTCCTCGCGATGGAGACTGAAGAGCTGCTGCGGTCATACCCGGTGGACGGATGCGTGCTCATGGGCGGCTGCGACAAGACGACCCCGGCATTGATCATGGGCGCTGTGTCGATGAACCTGCCGTCCATCTTCATGCCGGGCGGAGCCATGCTGCGCGGAAACTGGCATGGTCATACGCTCGGCAGTGGCAGCGACTCGTGGAAGTATTGGGCCGAGCTGCGCGCGGGCAACATCACTGAAGGCGACTGGCGTGAGATCGAAGAAGGCATTGCGCGCTCGCCGGGTCACTGCATGACTATGGGTACGGCCTCCACCATGACGTGCATTGCAGAGACACTCGGCCTGACGCTGCCAGGGGCTGCATCGATTCCCGCCGTCGATGCCAATCACTCGCGCATGGCGGAGGCCTGCGGTCGTCGCATCGTAGATATGGTCTGGGACGAACTCAAGCCGAGCGATATTTTGACGCCGGCTTCGTTCGACAACGCCATCGTCGTGCTCATGGCGCTGGGCGGCTCGACCAATGCGATCGTCCATCTGCTCGCGATGGCTGGTCGCGCCGGCATCGGCCTCAATCTGGACCGCTTCGATGCGATATCGCGCAAGGTGCCGCTGTTGGCCAATCTTCGCCCCTCAGGCAAATACCTGATGGAGGACTTCTACTACGCGGGCGGCTTGCGCGCCCTGCTGGCAGAGTTGAAGGCCCTGCTGCACTTGAATGAGCACACAGTGAACGGCCACACACTCGGCACGAACATCGGCTCTGCTGCGAGCTACAACCGGGATGTGATTGCTGCGTTCGAGCAGCCGGTACAGGCGGTGGGAGGACTCGCCGTGCTGCGCGGAAATCTCGCACCCGACGGCGCGGTCATCAAACCGACTGCCGCCGAGCCGAAATTGCTGCAGCACAGCGGCAAAGCGGTGGTATTCGACGACTACAACGACATGGCCGCACGGATCGACCACCAGAACCTCCCGGTCGATGCGAGCTCCGTCCTTGTCCTGCGCAATGCAGGACCCCTGGGCGGGCCAGGCATGCCAGAGTGGGGGATGCTGCCGATCCCCAAAAAGCTGCTCAAGATGGGCGTGCGCGATATGGTGCGGATATCGGATGCGCGCATGAGCGGCACCAGCTACGGTTGCTGCGTCCTGCACGTAGCGCCTGAATCATTCGCCGGCGGCCCGCTTGCATTGGTCCACGATGGCGATCTGATCGAGCTCGATGTTGCGGGGCGCCGACTGGAATTGAAGGTAAGCGAAGCGGAGCTGCTCAAACGCCGCAGCCAATGGCGCAGGCCCCAGCCGAAGTACCAGCGCGGGTTCGGCGCCATCTTCCAGGACAACATCACGCAGGCACACGAAGGCTGCGACTTCCGTGTCCTGGAAGGCACGGCGCCGACGCCGGAACCCGAAATTCACTGACACTGGCAAATAGGCCGGCGGCAGGCGCATACTGACGGACAAGCAAGACCCTTCATGGGTGGGCCATGTTAAGACTACGTCACGCTGCATTGCTTGCTCCCTGCCTGCTGGCAGGCTGCAGCAGTGTCGGTTTGAACGCACCTCATCCCGGCGCCGCCCCGAATCCATCCTGGTTCGCTGATCAACGCCGTATCGAGCTGCAGCTCGACGACGGCGCTCTGGCGGCTGCGCAGGAGCACGGCTCCGTTGAGCTGCGGGCCTGGGTAGACCGCGCAGCCAGCGCCATTCGGGCGTATTACGGCCGCTTCCCCGCCCACCATGCTCAGATTACCGTGGAGCGCGTCTCTGGCAGCGGCGTGCAGTGGGCGCGCACCTTCGCCTATGCCGGCGCTCATGTCCGCATTGGCGTGGGATACCAGACCAGCGCGGACCAATTCGACTCCGACTGGATGCTGACGCACGAATTCGTGCATCTCGCTCTCCCGCAGCTCGCTGACGAGCATGATTGGCTGCAGGAGGGTGCTGCCACTTATGTAGAGCCGGTAGCTCGCGCCCGCGCCGGGCAACTTTCTCCAGAGCGCGTGTGGGCGGAGTTCGCGCTGGAAATGCCCAACGGATTACCCGGCGCCAAGGATCGCGGCCTTGACCACACGCCGACATGGGCGCGCACCTATTGGGGCGGCGCATTGTTCTGCCTGGTAGCCGATGTCGAGATTCGCAAACGCACAGACAACCAGGCCGGTCTGCAAGATGCTCTGCGTGCGATCCTCGAGGACGGCGGCACGCTCGATCATCGCTGGCCGATTCGCGAGGCACTGCGCACCGGCGATCGGGCCACTGGCGTGGAGGTGCTAAGCGAGCTGTATGAGCAGTGGCGGGCCGCGCCGGTGCAGGTCGATCTGCCGGCGCTGTGGCGAGATCTGGGCGTGGAACGGCAAGGTCGCCGCGCGGTTTTGAATGATGAAGCGCCCCTGGCTGCAATCCGCCGTGCCATCACGGCGCAGGAATTTCTCATGGCGAACCACTGAGGTCTGCACGCGAAACTTGGCTGCGTGCCGCGCTCGCCCCACCATTTCGTTCCGCCTACAAGGATTCAGGCTATGCGTGCGCGCACTTTGATTCTGGTTGTGTTGCTGGCAGCGCTGGCTTTGTTCGCTGCGATCAACTGGCAGGCATTCGTGGCGCCAACCCCACTGTCGCTCATCGTCACACAAGTCCAGGCTCCATTGGGCGTCATCATGCTCGGCTTCACCGTCGCAATTGCGACTGCCTTTCTGATCTTCATCGTATACATGCAGGCCGGCGTAGTGTTGGAGTTGCGCCGCCAGGCTCGGGCACTGGAGGCACAGCGAGAGCTCGCCGATAGCGCCGAGGCTTCCCGGTTCACCGAGTTGCGCGAGTACCTCGCACGCGAGCTCTCCAGTTTGCGCACCGAGACCCAGCCCGGCAACGAGCTTCAGCTCAAGCTCGATCAACTGCAGCGCGATCTGCGCGAGGAAATCCACACTGCGGGCAACACGCTCGCCGCTTACATCGGGGAGTTGGAGGAGCGGCTGGAACAGCGCGAGCTTTCGGCGGCGGATCGACGCTCACACTGAGCGCTGACGAGTCAGCGGGAGCCGGGTGCAGGATGAATGTTGTCCACCCAATGCACCTGCTCGGGCTTCTCCACCACCGGGATGTCGAGATTCACCACCACCGGCTCCTGGCCTGAGCGCACCAGGACGCACGCCAGCGGCTCCTCGTCACTGGCGTTGATCTCCTGGTGTGGAACATAAGGCGGGACATAGATAAAGTCGCCCGGCCCGGCTTCCGCCATGAACTCGAGCGCGTCGCCCCAGCGCATGCGCGCTTTCCCGGATACGACATAGATCACGCTTTCCAACGAACCGTGGTGATGCGCGCCGGTTTTCGCCTTGGGATGGATCGTAACCGTCCCGGCCCATAGCTTTTCCGCTCCCGCGCGCGCATGCGTGATCGCCGCGGCGCGATTCATTCCCTGCGTCTGCGGCGTGTTGGTGTCGAGCTCCGTGCTCTTCACCACGCGTACGCCGTGAAGCTTCCACTTTGGATCGGCCATGATCACCCCGTCATTTGAGCAGCAGCAAAAGCAACATCAGCACACTCGGGATCGTAGTATTGATGAGCGCCGTCATCAACCACGGGCGGCGCTGGGCGGCGTCCGTGCTGCCCGATCCGCCGGTCGCCATCAACATAAAGGCACTGGCACAAGACAGCACGATCGCCAAGCCACCGATAGCGTACAGCCACACGAACGCGCCAAACCCCATGCCGCGAGCATAGCTCGCGGTCGTTGCGAGATGCCATACGATCCACAGCGCCAGGCCCGCGTTCAGCAAACCCGGCAGGAGAAATCCAAAGAAGCGCTGGACCATGCGCCGCATCAGCCCGATGCCGCTCGGCGCTGCAGCGCTGAGCGCAAAACCTGTGCAACGTGTACGGCCGCACGCCCGGTCCCGTCGTGGATCTGGTGTCGGCAGCTGGTGCCGTCGGCGACGATGATCGTATCGGCAGCGGCTTTGCGCACGGCCGGCAACAGGCTCGCCTCAGCCATACGCATGGAGACTGCGAAGTGCTCCGCCTCGTAGCCGAATGCACCCGCCATTCCACAGCAGCTCGATGCCACAGTCTCGACCGCGAGACCCGGTATCAGTCGCAGCGCCCGCTCGATGGCGGGCATCGCATCGAAGGCTTTTTGATGGCAGTGCCCGTGCAGCAAGGCACGCTTGCCGGCGGCCTCCGCGAAGCTCAGGCGTAGTGCTCCACGCTCGCTCTCACGGACCAGAAACTCCTCGAGCAGCAGCCCCTGCTTGGCAAACGGCGCGACCACATCGGCCGGAAACATGGATTGCCACTCATCGCGCAGCGTCAACAGACACGAAGGTTCCAGCCCGATGACGGGCATGTCGCGATGAACGAATGGCGCCAGCGCATCGATCATGCGTCTGGCCTCGACGCGCGCCTCTTCCACTTGTCCGGCCGCGAGGAAGGTACGGCCGCAACAGAGCGGTCGAGCGCCGGCGCCGGGCCGCGCGATATGTACGCAGTACCCGGCTGCTTCCAGAACTTCGCACGCGGCCTGCAGGTTCTCCGGTTCGAAATAGTTGTTGAAGGTATCGGCGAGGACGACCACCTCGCGACCTGCGTCGACTGACGCTGCGCCACGATGCAAAGAGAGAAAAGGACGCGAATGCCAGCGCGGCAGCGAGCGTCTGGCCGAGAGTCCCAGCCACTTTTCCGTCAGACGCGCCACGCCCGGTATCTTGTCGCGCAGATTCAGGAGCCAGGACGCCTGCGCCGCCCAGGGCGCGTAGCGCGGCAGGTAAGCAATCGCCCGCTGCCGCCAGCTCAATCCGTGTGTCCGTGTGTAGTGATGCAAAAACTCGATCTTCATCTTCGCCATGTCGACACCGGTCGGACATTCGCGGCGACAACCCTTGCAACTCACGCATAGTGCGAGCGTGTCGTACATCGCTGAGGACGTGAACGCTTCCGGGCCGAGCCGCCCGGACATAGCGAGCCGCAGCGTATTGGCGCGGCCGCGCGTCAAATGCTGCTCGTCACCGGTCGCGCGAAATGACGGACACATGGTGCCGGCGTCGAACTTGCGGCAGTGCCCGTTGTTGTTGCACATCTCCACGGCGCCGGCGAAACCACCCCACTCGCTCCAATCGAACGCGGTAACGAAGCTCTGAGCGGCGTAACCGGGCGCGAAGCGAAACAACGAGCGGTCATCCATACGCGTCGGCCGCACGATCTTGCCTGGGTTCATGAGATTGTTCGGATCGAACAGCTGCTTCAACTGCGCCAGCGCGCGTGCGAGGCGTTCACCGAGGATCGGCTCGATCCATTCCGAACGGACCAGGCCATCGCCATGCTCTCCTGAGTACGCGCCTTTGAACTGTTTCACCAGCTCGCATGCTTCTTCCGCGATGGCGCGCATTTTCTGCGCACCATCGGTCTTCATGTTGAGCACCGGGCGCACGTGCAAAGTCCCAACCGAGGCATGTGCATACCAGGTGCCGCGCGTGCCGTGCTTCTCGAACACGCGGGTGAGCCGGTCGGTGTATTCGGCCAGATGCTCCAGCGGCACCGCACAATCTTCGATGAACGACACCGGCTTGCCGTCGCCCTTCATCGACATCATGATGTTGAGGCCCGCTTTGCGCACTTCCCAGATATCTTTCTGCAGGGCAGCCTCAGTGATCTGCGCCACCGAGCCGGGCAGACCGAGGTCGGCCATCAGCTCGACCAGCCGCTGCAGCTTGGCAAGCTGCGCGCTGTGGTCCTCGCCAGCGAATTCCACGAGCAATATCGCGTCCGGCTCGCCTTGCAGAAAGCGATCGACGATGGGGCGAAACGCCGCGTTGGCGCGTGCCAGATCGATCATGGTGCGGTCCACCAGCTCTACCGCATCCGGATCCAGCTTGACGATGTGCTGAGCGAGCTCCATCGCCCGGTAGAACGTGGAGAAGTGACACACCCCCAGCACCTTGTATCGTGGGATGGGCGAGAGCTTGAGCCGCAGCCGCTTGAAGTAGGCGAGCGTACCCTCCGAGCCCACCAGCAGGTGCGCGAGATTGTGCGGCGTGCCGGGCATCACCATATCGAGGTTGTACCCCTGCACGCGGCGCAGGACCTTGGGCCAGCGCGCTTCGATTTCGGCGGCTTCGCCCACAGCGATGGCGTGTACGTTTGCAATCAGCGAACGGTACGCGGGGTCGCCATGCTCGAGTTGTTCAGAGGGCCCGAACCAGAATTCGCGATCGCCCGGCAGCCACGCTTCGATGCCGAGCACGTTATGCACCATATTGCCGTAGCGGATCGAGCGCGACCCGCAGGAGTTGTTTCCAGCCATGCCGCCCAGCGTCGCCTGTGCCGAGGTGGACACATCAACGGGATACCACAGCCCGTGCGATTTGAGCTGAGCGTTGAGGTGATCCAACACGACGCCCGGCTGCACGATCGCCTCCTGCGACTGCGCATCGATGGCGAGCACACGATTGAGGTATTTCGAGTTGTCGATCACCAAAGCAGCGCCGACGGTTTGTCCGCATTGCGAGGTACCCGCACCGCGCGGCAGGATGGGAACTTTCTCGTCGAGAGCGATCTGCAGCGCGACATGCGCCGCGTCTTCGGTGCGCGGAACGACGACGCCGACCGGCTCGATCTGATAGATGGACGCATCGGTGCTGTAGCGCCCGCGTGAGAAGCGGTCGAATAAAATCTCGCCATCTACATTGCGCTGGAGCCTCAATTCGAGTGCGGAAGCGACGCTGGTGGAAGCGCGCGATTGGATCGGGGTGGGAGCAGCCGGTGCGTTCATGCGCGAGAGGGCGCCTCGGAACAGACGTGCATCTTACCTCACCGGCTGACATTCGACCGGTGCCTCGGTTTCAGCATTAAAGCTTCAAAGCCAACGCTTCAGGCGCAGAGGAGCGCAGAGGGCGCAGAGAAACCAACTGATATATCGTCGAAGTGTTGCAGGGCTCATGGTTGACCTTTGCCTCGCCCTGCCACGGGACATCTCTCGTTCTCTCTGCGTTCTCTGCGCTCCTCTGCGCCTCTGCGTTGGCTGTGGCAGTACGGTTGGCTGATGCACTACGGTTGTGATTGCACACCAGTTTCGGTAATCTCACCTGTTTAGCGCCCACCTCGAGCCCATCGCCATGACGCTGCATACCGGTCGACACTTTCTGCAGATCCCGGGGCCCACAAACGTCCCGGACCGCGTGCTGCGCGCGATCGACGCAGCAACCATCGATCATCGCGGGCCGGAGTTCGCTCCGCTGGGTATCGAGGTGCTGCGTGGCATGCAGCACGTATTTCAGACGCGACATCCGGTGGTGATCTACCCTGCATCGGGCACCGGTGCGTGGGAAGCCGCATTGGTAAATACGCTTTCACCAGGCGACCGGGTGCTGATGTACGAGACCGGACACTTCGCCACGCTGTGGCGGCGCATGGCTGACAAGCTGGGGCTCGACGTCGAGCTCCTCGCCGGCGACTGGCGCCGCGGTGCTGATCCCGCCGCGATCGAGGCGACGCTGGCAGCCGATCGAGCGCACGCAATCAAAGCGGTATGTGTAGTCCATAACGAGACGTCTACCGGCGCTGTGACGCGCGTACCCGAGATCCGCAAAGCGCTCGACCGTACTGCGCATCCAGCATTGCTCCTGGTCGATACCATCTCCTCGCTTGCCTCGATCGAGTATCGAATGGATGAGTGGGGTGTGGACGTGACTGTGGGCGGTTCGCAGAAGGGGCTCATGCTGCCGCCGGGTTTGAGCTTCAACGCCGTGAGCGACAAAGCACGCAGCGCTTCCAAGTCGGCGCGGCTGCCACGCTCTTACTGGAACTGGGAAGAGATGCTTGCCGCCAACCAGTCCGGATATTTTCCGTACACGCCGGCGACAAATCTGTTGTATGGGTTACGCGAGGCGCTGTCGATGCTGCAGGAGGAAGGACTCGAAAACGTGTTCGCGCGCCACGCGCGGCATGGCGAAGCCACCCGTCGTGCTGTGCAAGCCTGGGGCCTGGAGATTCTGTGCGTCAATCCAGCCGAGTACAGCAATTCGCTCACCGCAGTGATGCTGCCGCAGGGCCACGATGCGGACCACCTGCGTCAAGTGATTCTGGAGCGCTTCGACATGTCGCTCGGTACCGGGCTGGGCAAGGTGCAAGGCAAGGTGTTTCGTATCGGCCATCTCGGTCATTTCAACGATCTCATGCTGGCCGGGACGCTGTGCGGTGTGGAGATGGGCTTGCACCTGGCTGGCGTGCCGATCCGGCAAGCCGGTGTGCAGGCGGCACTCGATAGCCTTTGCGCACGCGCGACAGCCGAAACATCTTCGCGAGCGGCTGCGTAATCCCGAACCTTTCAGTCCGCCGATTACGGCGCATCAGCAGCAGCGGCGCCGCTCGATTGCGCCCGCCCGCTTCCGGTCGCTGCCCTTTGCAGTCGATCGCGCACAGCTTCCCACTCCGGACCCGGAGGCGGCGCTTCCACGATAAGCAACGTGCAGCCCCAACGATCGAGCTCGCGCAGCGTCGCATAGAGATCGTGAGCGTATGAGCGTGCATCGTCCGCAGCGCGCCGCCATAGTGGAACTTCAATGCCGGGCGGTAGAGGCCGACGTGCCAGTACGGCTATGCCGTTGTCAGCTGCGTGTCGCCGCACGGCCCCTTCGAGCTCGTCGGCCTCGACCAGCAGCATCCGTGCGGTGGGGGCATAGTGCGCCGCCAAGGTGCCGGACGCACGTGGCGCTCCGTCACTGGCAAGATCGACGGCTGCGTGCAAAACACCTTCCAGCTCAGCACGCGCGATGCCGCCGGGACGCAGCAGCCGCAGCCGACCGGCGGACAGATCGATGATTGTGGATTCGATGCCTACAGTGCACGCGTCTCCATCGAGCACCATGTCGACGGTATCGCCCAGCTCTTCTTGCACATGCGCGGCTGTTGTTGGACTGATGCGGCCGAAACGATTGGCCGAAGGCGCAGCGATCGCGCCTGCGAATGCGCGCAGGAGTTGCTGCGCGATCGGATGAGAGGGAACGCGCAGACCTACTGTGTCCTGACCACCGGTCACCTCATCGAGCACTCCGGGCGCGCGCTTGAGGATCAGAGTCAGTGGTCCAGGCCAGAAGCGCTGCATGAGGAGCTCACTCGCAGGCGGTATTTCGCGCGCCCACTGCGCGACCTCGCCAGCATCACGCAAATGCACGATGACGGGGTGATCGGGCGGACGATGCTTGGCTTCGAAGATTCTGCGAACAGCTCGAGCATTGCTCGCATCCGCGCCGAGCCCGTATACCGTTTCGGTCGGGAAAGCGACCAACCCGCCCGCTTGGAGAATCCGCGCAGCACGCCGGATTGCGACCGATTCCTGCAATCGCTACGCCTCCGTGAGCAGGCGCAAGGCCTCACGATACTTCTCGGCGGTGCGCGCCAGCACATCAGCCGGGAGCGTGGGCGCCGGAGGCTTCTTGTCCCAGCGTTGCGCCTCGAGCCAGTCGCGGACATATTGCTTGTCGAAGCTCGGCGGGCTGCTACCCACGCGATATTCGGAAACCGGCCAGAAGCGCGAGGAATCGGGCGTCAGCGCCTCGTCGATCAAATAGAGACGCCCTGCCGTATCGGTGCCGAACTCGAACTTGGTATCGGCGATGATGATGCCGCGCGAACGGGCATAGCGCGCTGCCTCGGTGTAGAGCTCAATCGCTTTGTCGCGCACCTGCTGGGCGTAGCTTGTGCCCAGCAGCTTCTCGGCCTCGGCGAACCCGATGTTCTCGTCGTGCGTTCCCGCGGGCGCTTTGGTGGATGGCGTAAAAATCGGATGCGGCAACTGCTGCGCTTCCTGCATGCCGTCTGGCAGCGCCACACCGCAGATCGCGCCCGTGCGCTGATACTCCTTCCAGCCGGAGCCGGCGATGTAACCGCGCGCGATCGCCTCGATAGGCAGCGGCTTCAGCCGCCGTACGACAAACGCCCGACCAGACACTTGCTCGCGCTCTCCAGGCGCGACGAGCGCCGTCGGGTCGTCATCGAGCAGATGATTGACGATGACATGCGCGAGGCGGTGGAACCAGAAGTTCGACAATGCGGTCAGCACTTCGCCTTTACCCGGCACCGGTGTGGGCAGGATCACATCGAACGCAGACAAGCGATCGGTCTGCACGATCAGCAGACGCTGCTTGTCGATGCCATAGATGTCGCGCACCTTGCCGCGATGCATAAGCTGCAGGGAGCGCAGATTCGATTGGAAAAGTGGCGCGGACATCGCTTGCTCAGCTTGCCTCGAATGCGCTCACGCGCTTTGCCGGTGCGGCGCCAGCGCATCGCGTGCCAGACCGGCCTTGATCGCAAGCGCCAGCTCCAATGCCTGTTCCGCATTGTCAGCCAGCACGGTGTAGTGACCCATCTTGCGTCCCGGGCGCGGCTGCGACTTGCCGTACAGATGCAGCTTGGTCCGGGGGTTCTGCAACACTTTCGCCCAGAGGGGTTCCCCGCCGCCCCACAGGTCGCCGAGCAAATTGACCATCGCGGCAGGGCTGTGTAAATCAGTCCCTCCCAGCGGCAGCCCGCACAGTACTCGCAGCTGTTGCTCGAATTGCGAGGTTACGCAGGCATCGATCGTATAGTGACCGCTGTTGTGCGGGCGCGGTGCAATCTCATTGGCGAGCAGACGTCCGTCCTCATCGACGAAGAACTCCACACACAACACACCTCGGTAGTCCAGGGCCGAGGCCACGGACACGGCTGCCTGCCGCGCCTGTCTGGCGAGCGCGCTGGTCACGCGCGCCGGTACGATCGTGATGTCGAGGATGCCGTGCGCATGACGATTCTCTGCGACTGGCCACGTCACCACTTCACCATCGAAACCTCGCGCTACGACAACAGAGACCTCGAGCTTGAGGGATAGCAGCTTCTCGAGTACACAAGGTTGCGACCCGAGCTGCTCGAATGCGATGCGGGCTTCTTCGAGGCTGAAGACGCGCGCCTGGCCTTTGCCATCGTAGCCCAGGCGGCTGCGCTTCAATATCCCAGGCAGCAGCGCGGCTGCGGCTGCGTCGATGTCTGCGCTGAGATAGATCGGTTTATGCGGCGCGACCGCGAGTCCGACGGACGCGAGGAAACGCTTCTCTTCGATCCGATCCTGAGCCACCGCGACGCTGTCCGCCCCCGGGCTGACGATGCAGTGTTCGGCTAGAAAGCGCAGCGCTTCGGCCGGCACGTTCTCGAATTCGGTGGTCGCGGCCGCACAGCGACGCGCCAGCGTATCGAGTGCGGCGGCGTCGATGTAATCGGCTGCGATATGCGCATCGGCTACGCTGCCCGCCGGGCTGTCGGCGCCTGGATCGAGCACGAGAACCTTGTAGCCCATGCTCTGCGCCGCCATGGTGAACATGCGACCGAGTTGCCCGCCGCCGAGAAGGCCAAGCCATGCACCTGGCGCGATTGGCACGGGGATTACTTGACTGGGGGAAGCTGCATTGCGGCGACCGCAGCCTCCTGTTCGCGCCGAAAGTCGGCGAGTTTTTGCGCGAGCGCGCCGTCCTCATTGGCGAGCATGGACACGGCGAACAGCGCCGCATTGACCGCACCCGCTTCGCCGATGGCGAACGTGGCCACCGGCACGCCTCTGGGCATCTGCACGATGGACAGCAGCGAGTCGAGTCCCTGCAGATGGCGGCTGGGGACCGGAACGCCGAGCACGGGGATCGTCGTCTTGGCCGCGAGCATACCGGGCAGGTGTGCCGCACCTCCTGCACCTGCAATAATGCAACGGAGCCCTCGTGTGGCCGCCTCCTCGGCATAGCGGAACATCACATCGGGGGTGCGATGCGCGGAGACGACCCGGCACTCGTGCGCAACGCCGAAGTGCTGCAGACTGCGCGCAGCGTGCTGCAGGACGTCCCAGTCGCTGTCGCTGCCCATGACGATGCCCACCAGCGGTTTTCCCATAGGCAGGTCAGGTCTCTCCGATCTTGATGATCTTCATGGTATTGGTTCCTCCCGGCTGCCCTATCGGGTCGCCCACCGTGAGCACGATCAGATCGCCGGGCTTCACCGCGCCTGCGCTCATCAGCTTCTCCTCCGCAAGGCGCAGCAGCGTCTCGCGGTTGTCTCCCACATATTGCAGCATGAGCGGATAGACATCGCGAAACAGCGACAGCTTGTAACGCGTCGAGACCTCGGGCGTGAGCGCGTAGATCGGCACGCCGCAGTTCAGCCGCGACATCCATAGCGCGGTAGAGCCCGATTGCGTGAGCGCCGCGATCGCCTTCACCTTGAGGTGATAAGCAGTAAACAGCGCCGCCATGGCGATCGACTGATCCACCCGCATAAACACGCGATCGAGAAATTCGCGATCCAGCGTGACTTCGCTCGACTTTTCCGCTTCCAGGCATACCCGCGCCATCGCTTCGACGGTCTCCACCGGGTACTTCCCGCTCGCCGTCTCGGCAGAGAGCATTACGGCATCGGTGCCGTCGAGCACCGCGTTGGCTACGTCGGACACCTCAGCACGGGTAGGCACCGGATTGGTGATCATCGACTCCATCATCTGCGTGGCGGTGATGGTGAGCTTGTTCTTCTCGCGCGCGAGGCGAATCATGCGTTTCTGCAGCGCTGGCACAGCGGCGTCGCCAACCTCGACGGCCAGATCGCCCCGCGCCACCATGATCGCATCCGAAGCAGCGAGGATCTCGTCCATCGCGCCGATCGCTTCGGCACGCTCGACCTTGGCGATCAGCAACGCCTGTCCACCTGCGGCGCGCATCAGCTCGCGCGCCATGTACATGTCCGCACCGCTGCGCGGAAAGGACACGGCCAGGAAATCGGACTTGAGCTGAGCAGCGACCTTGATGTCGTCCATGTCCTTGGCAGTCAGTGCCGGCGCGGTCAGGCCCCCACCCTGGCGGTTGATGCCTTTATTGTTCGAGAGCTCGCCACCATGCCGCACCACCGTGAACACCTGGCTGCCACGCACTTCCTTGACATCGAGCACCAGGCGTCCGTCATCGAGCAGCAGCACAGAGCCTGCCGAGACATCGCGCGGCAGCTCTTTGTAGTCGAGCCCTACGCGCTCCTGGCCGCCGAGCTCGCATTCCGCGTCGAGGACGAAACGGTCGCCCTTGTTGAGCACGATCTTGCCGTTTTCGAACTTGCCGATGCGGATCTTGGGGCCTTGCAGATCCACCATGATACCTACCGTGCGCTCCAGCTCCCGCGCCGCCTGGCGCACGAGCTCTGCACGACGCAAATGATCCTCATGCTTGCCGTGCGAGAAGTTCATCCGCACCACGTCCACGCCGGCGGCGATCATCCTGCGCAGCACGTCGAGCTCGCTGCTGGCGGGGCCGAGTGTGGCTACGATCTTCGTGCTTCGCTGCATGAGACTCCAGTCGATGGCTATGGGGATGGGCAAGTTGAGATGCCGCAGCCGATGTTACTTCGCGGCAGCCCGTTGCTCGAGAATGGCTACCGCCGGCAGCTTCTTGCCCTCGAGGAACTCGAGGAAAGCACCGCCTGCGGTGGATACATAACCGATCTTGTCGGTGACGCCAAACTTCGCGAGCGCTGCAACGGTTTCTCCGCCCCCTGCCACCGAAAACGCCGACGAGGACGCCACCGCCTGCGCCACGGCGCGAGTCCCGCCTGCGAACGGTTCGTATTCGAATACGCCGACCGGGCCGTTCCACACGATCGTGCCCGCCTGCTGCAGCAGATCGGCGAAGCGCGCTGCGGTTTTCGGTCCGACATCAAGGATCAGATCGTCGGATGCAATAGCAGATGACATCTTGGTGGTAGCCGGCGCGGTGGGTGAGAGCTCTTTGGCACAAACCACATCGACCGGCAAAGGCACCTCGCCGCCTTTGCTCTTGAGCTCGGCCACAACCTTGCGGGCCTCCTCTACGAGCTCCGGCTCGCTCAAAGACTTGCCGATGTTCATGCCGGCCGCGAGCATGAATGTGTTGGCGATGCCACCTCCCACGATCAATTGATCGACCTTTTTCGCCAACTCCGCCAGGATGGTGAGCTTGGTGGAGACCTTGGAGCCGCCGACGATCGCGATCAGCGGCCGGCGCGGATGGCTCAAGGCTCGACCCAGTGCCTCCAACTCCGCGGACAGGAGCGGCCCGGCGCAGGCGATTGGGGCAAATTTCGCAATGGCGTGTGTGCTGGCCTCGGCGCGATGTGCTGTCGCGAACGCATCATTGACATAGATATCGCACAAGGCGGCCATCTTCTTCGCCAGCCCTTCGTCGTCTTTCTTCTCGCCCTTGTTGAAACGGCAGTTCTCCAGGAGAACCACCTTCCCGGGCTCGACGTTCACCCCATCCAGCCAATCGCGCTGGAGCGGTACGTCGATCTGCAGCAACTCGGACAGACGCCTGGCTACTGGCGCCAGCGATTCCTTCTCGTCGAACTGTCCTTCGGTTGGACGCCCCAGATGCGACACCAGCATCACGCGCGCTTTTTTCGCCAATGCTACTTTGATTCCAGGCAGGGAAGCACGGATGCGGGTGTCGTCGCTGATCACTCCGTCCTGCAGCGGAACGTTGAAGTCCTCGCGGATTAGGACACGTTTGTCTGCGAGGTCGAGCTCGCTCATTTTGAGGATGGGCATGGTGTCAGCGGGTGTTAGACGAGTGGGTCATACCGCACATCGCCTCACTGATTGTGGCTCCGGCCGGGCTCTCGCCCTTAACATCGCAAGCGATGTTAGCCTTCGCCGCAACGAATGGGGCAGTGGCTCGATCCATCACTTCGCATTCATCAATGCGACCGTCGTATCCAGCATCCGATTACTGAAGCCCCATTCGTTGTCATACCACGCGGAGACTTTTACCAGCGTGCCTTCGGCTACCTTGGTGAGCGTCGAATCGAAGATGCTGGAATGCGCGTCGTGATTGAAGTCGATGGAAACCAGTGGATCCTTGTTGTACGCCAGAATGCCTTTCAGCTCGCCTTCGGCAGCCGACTTGAGCACACTGTTGACCTCTTCCACGGTGGTCGCACGCTTGGCGACGAAGCTGAGATCGACCAGCGACACATTGACCGTCGGCACACGGATGGCGTACCCGTCCAGCTTGCCGGCCAGCTCGGGCAGAACCAGTCCAACGGCCGCGGCTGCACCCGTTTTCGTGGGAATCTGGGACTGTGTCGCCGAGCGCGCGCGGCGCAAGTCTTCGTGGTAAACATCGATCAACACCTGATCGTTGGTGTATGCATGAATCGTGGTCATCAGGCCGCAGACCATCCCGATCTTGTCGTGCAGCGGCTTGACCAGCGGCGCGAGGCAATTGGTGGTGCACGAGGCGTTCGAGATGACGGTGTGGCTGCTCTTCAAGACATTGTGATTCACGCCATAGACGACGGTGGCGTCCACGTCCTTGCTACCCGGCGCTGAGATGATCACTTTTTTCGCGCCGCCCCGCAGATGTCCCGAAGCCTTCTCTTTGCTGGTGAAAAAGCCGGTGCATTCGAGCACGACGTCGACCGCCAAATCCTTCCACGGCAGCTGCGCGGGGTCGCGTTGCGCGAGCACCTTGATGCGATCGCCATTGACTACCATCGAATCGCCCTCGACCGCCACGGTGCCCTTGAACTTCCCGTGCACGGTATCGTAACGGGTGAGGTGAGCGTTGGTTTCGGGGCTGCCCAGATCGTTCACTGCGACGATCTGAATGTCTTTGGTACGTCCTGATTCGTACAAGGCACGCAAGATGTTGCGGCCGATGCGGCCATAGCCGTTGATAGCAACGCGAATAGTCATGGATGCCGCTCCGGAGGGATGATGGGGGGGGAAGGACGACGGACGATTGCATTTTACCCCAGCACCGGGTTAGCGGGGTAAATCCCTCACAACTCGTCTCTGGACGGCAGCGGCTTCATTCTCAGGTCGCGGCGAAACCGCTGTTCAATGCAGCCGCCAGCCCCACTAAAGCGGGATTTTCCGCCAGGATCACCCACACGGGGACCTCGGCAACGTATTTGGAAAAGCGCCCCTTATGCTCGAATCGGGCGCGGAATGGTGACCTGATGAAATAGTCTCCCAGGCGCGGGACAACGCCGCCGCCGATATAGACTCCGCCACGGGCACCGAGTGTCACGACCAGGTTCGCAGCGGCCGTACCGAGAATCCCACAGAACATATGCAATGCCTCGACGCATTGCGGGTCGCTGCCAGCCAAGCCCGCCTCGGTTACGTGCTCGGGCTTGAGCGCCTTCGCCACCACGTGGTTCAGCGCACAAAGCGACTCATAAAGGTTGACCAGTCCCGGACCGCTCGCAACACGCTCCGTAGATACGTGACCATAGCGCTCGCGCAGGTGCCCTAACACCCGGTCTTCGCGCTCATCCATCGGGCTGAAAGCGGTGTGCCCGCCTTCCCCCTGAATGGGAATCCAGGCGCTTCCACAGGCGATCAAGCCGGAAACACCCAGTCCAGTGCCAGCCCCTAGCAGCGCGAGCGGTGCGCCGGGGACACCGGCGCCACCGCCGACCTGGCGCAACTCTGCGGGCCGCAGCGAGGGCACTGCGAGAGCCAGCGCGGTGAAGTCGTTGATCACCAGCAGACGTTGCAGAGCCAGGGCGCGGCGCGTCTGCTCAATGGAAAATGCCCAGGGGCTGTTGGTGAGCTTGATGAAATCGCCGGTGACGGCGGTCGCGACATCCAACGCAGCCTCGGCCACCGATGCGACACCCACATCGCTCAAGTAGCGCCGTGCCGCTTCTTCCAAGCCGCGGAAATCGGCGCACAGCATATTGGCCTCCTGCTGCGGCTCGGAGCTGCCCTCCGGAACCAGCGCGAAGCGCACATTCGTGCCGCCGATGTCAGCAACCAGACGCATATGACATGCCGCGTTGGATATCAGCCTTCGCCACGCAGCACATCAGTCACGATGCCAGCGAGATGGTCCGGCGTGAAGCCGAAGAACTTGAAGAGCTCGCCGCCGGGCGCGGACTCGCCGAAGCGGTCGATTCCCAGCACGCCGCCTTCGAGACCGACGTACTTGCGCCAGAAATCAGTCACTCCGGCCTCCACCGCCACACGCCGGACATGGGGGAGCAGGACAGCGTCGCGGTAGCTCGGCTCCTGGCGATCGAACACCGTAGTCGCAGGCATGGAGACGACGCGTACCGGTATACCTTGGGCATGGAGCAGCTTCTGCGCTTCGATGGCAACCGCGACTTCCGACCCGGTTGCGATCAAGATCATATGCGCGGGTCCACCCACAGCCTCCGAAAGGACATAGCCGCCGCGGCGAATACCATTGATCTGTTCGGCCGTGCGCTCGAAAAAGGGCAGGTTCTGCCGGGAAAGCAGCAGCGACGTCGGCCCGTTGCGGCGCTCGATCGCGGCGATCCAGGCGACCGCGGTCTCAGTGGTGTCGCAGGGACGCCATACGTCCATGTGTGGAATATAGCGAAGCGTGGCTGGATGCTCGATGGGTTGATGGGTGGGACCGTCCTCACCGAGTCCAATCGAGTCATGTGTGAATACGAAGATGCTGCCGATCTGCATCAGCGCCGCCATGCGCAGAGCATTGCGTGCGTAATCCGAGAATGTCAGGAAAGTCCCGCCATAAGGCACGATGCCACCGTGCGTGACCAGACCGTTCATGACTGCCGCCATGCCAAACTCGCGCACACCGTAGAAGATGTAGTTGCCACCGCTATCGGTTGAGAAGGGCTTCGAGCCCGACCACAATGTCAGGTTGGATGCAGCCAGATCGGCCGACCCGCCAACGAGCTCAGGCAGCGCCGGTGCGAGCGCTTCGATTGCGTTCTGGGAGGCTTTGCGCGTCGCGATCGTCTCGCGCTTGCCCGTAACGGCGGTGAGGAATCCTTTCACATGCGCGGCCCAGTTGCCCGGCAACGCGCCCGCGACCCGCCGATTGTATTCAGTCGCGAGCTCGGGATACTGTTGCGCATATTGCTGGAACTTTCGTTGCCATGCTTCTTCCAGCGCCTTGCCGCGCGACCGCGCATCCCAGCCGGCGTAGATGTCCTCGGGGATCTCGAACGGGGGATATTTCCAGCCGATGTTGGCACGGGTCGCCGCCACTTCTTTCTCGCCGAGGGCCGCGCCGTGGGCCGCGCCGGTGTTAGCCTTGTTCGGTGCACCGTTACCTATGATGGTCTTGCAGCAGATCAGAACCGGCCGATCAGTAACCTGCTGAGCTTCCTGTACCGCGCGCTCTACAGCCTCGAAGTCGTGGCCATCCACTGCGCGAATCACGTGCCAGTGAT
>JBGQKF010000027.1:0-19055 GCA_041499435.1 Gammaproteobacteria bacterium | reverse complement strand
GGCTTGAAGAACGGCCCTTCCATTTGCGGCGGGGTGGCGTGGTCTGCGGAACAGCTGCGTGTGGGCTTCAATTCCTCGGCCGCACCAATCGCGGACCTCGCGGCATACAGCGACGCCACGTACGCGGCGCCAGCGAGGAGCATGCGACGTCGTGCGCCGCCATTCACAGAATCGGAATTCATTGTGTCCTCCATCATTTCAATCGAGCGGCTCAACCACGCCCGCACTGGGCGCTCTGCCGGCGGGCACGATGAAGCGTCTCGCGCACCATGCCAGTACACCGCATCCACCGATGACCGCCGCCATCGACCAGGGGCCACCATCGTGCAGCCGCGCCACCAGCACGCTGGAAATTGTAGCTAAACTGTACTGCAGTGTGCCGAGCAGTGCCGAGGCGCTGCCCGCCCGCTTGCCCTGCTGAGACATCGCGAGCGCAGTGGAATTCGGAAACGTAAACCCGATAGTGGCACGCCGGAAGCGCATACCGATCAGCGTGTATACATCGGAAGCGAAGGCGCATGCGGGCAGAAGCGACGATGTAGAGCGCGAGGCATGTCCTTGCGTGATGCTCAACACCCGATCCCGGGATTCGCTATCCTCCACCCTTGTCAATCGACTCGCAGAAGACGACACTCGCGGTAACAACCGACGGAGGCTGGTTTTGACCGCATTGCGAATCATGGTGTCGCGGCATGCTGCCTTTTACACCCCGGTGATCGGAGCCATCGCGGGCGGCTTTCTTGCGCGTGAGGGCTTCGAGCCGACGTATGCCGTGGCCGCGCCTGGAAAAACCGTCGCACAGGCGATTGCGGCCGGTGAGGCCGATGTCGCGCAATCCGCCGTTTCCTACAACTGGACCGTGCTCGAGCGCGGCCTCAAACCGCCGATGGTGAGCTTCGCTCAGGTCAATCAGCGCGACGGCTTCTTCATCGCTGCGCGCGCACCGAAAGCGCAGTTCCAATGGAGCGATCTGCTGGAGGGCGGCTTCCTGTTCGTGCACGGCGGCCAGCCGCAGGCCATGCTGCGCTACGCTCTGCACCTGCGTGGTGTGGACCTGGCGGGCGTGCAAGCCATCGATCGCGGATCGACGCGCGATATGCTTTCCGCATTTCGCTCCGGAGAAGGCGCCTGGTTTCACGAGCAGGGGCCTTACCCGCAGCAACTGGAGCACGAAGGCAGCGCCCGCGTGGTAGCTTCGGTCGGCGAAGTCATCGGGCCCGTGTCGTTCAGCACGCTGGCGGCGAAGCGCGAATGGCTCGATACGCCGGAAGCGGTGCGCTTCATGCGCGCCTATCGCGCAGCCCGTGCCTGGGCGAACACCGCCTCGCCGCAGGAGATCGCCGCCGCGGAACGGCCCTTCTTCGCCGATACCGAGGAACCGGCGCTGGTGCGCGCCATTGCCGCCTATCAAACGCTGGGAACCTGGGGCGGCGAGATCGCCATCCCGCGGCCGCTCTACGAGACCGCGCTGGACGTGTTCAGCCATTCCAAGTTGATCACGAAGCGGTATGCGTATGAGGAGGTCGTCGTTGCGCCGCCGGATGCGAGGTGATTCGTGAAGTAAACCTGTGGACCTCCGCACCTCCCCCTTCAAGGGGGAGGTTGGGAGGGGGATGGGGGGTCTGAGCATGTCGCGCGACCCCCATCCCCACCCCGGGCCCTCCCCTTGAAGGTCCTTGAAGGGGAGGGAGTTCCACTCCTTCACTCCTTCGCTCTTCACGAAATCACGAATCCCATTGCTCGCCTCCATCGCTCAACTCATCACGCGCTACGACGCGCTCCTGTTCGATGCCTACGGCGTGCTGGTGCACGTTGCCGGGCCCATGCCCGGTGCGCCGGAGTTGATCGCGCACCTCAACGGGATCGAAAAACCCTATTGCATCGTCACCAACGATGCTTCGCGCCTTCCGGATAGGACGGCCGCGCGCTACCGCCGCTATGGGCTCGAAGTGAAAGCGGAGCAGATCATCACCTCCGGCATGCTGCTCCAGGATTACTTCGCCAGGCACCGGCTGCGTGATGCGCGTTGCGTCGTGCTCGGACCAGCGGACAGCAGCCGTTATGTCGAGTTGGCGGGCGGCGAGATCGTGCCGCCCGACGCGTGGTTCGACGTGCTGGTGATCGGCGACGAATCGGGCTTCCCGTTTCTGGAAACGGTGGATACCGCTCTCACCACGCTCTTCAAGATGCTCGACGGCGGCCGCAAGGTTCACCTGGTGCTGCCCAATCCGGATCTGATCTATCCGAGCGGAGTGGACAGCTTCGGCATCGCTGCCGGCGGCGTCGCGCTGTTGTTCGAGGCGGCTCTGCGCCGGCGCTATCGCGACCGTCCCGGTTTGGAATTCGCACGCCTGGGCAAGCCATACCCGCACCTGTACGAGGCTGCGATGGCCCATTGCGACACACGCGATGTCGTGATGATCGGCGACCAGCTGGAAACCGATATCGCCGGGGCGAAAGCGGTCGGCATCGATTCCGCACTGATTACCACGGGTGTGAGCCTCGATGACATCGCTGCGCTGCCCGAGACCATGCGCCCCACGTGGCGCG
This sequence comes from Gammaproteobacteria bacterium, assembly GCA_041499435.1. Taxonomy (GTDB): domain Bacteria; phylum Pseudomonadota; class Gammaproteobacteria; order Burkholderiales; family SHXO01; genus SHXO01. The sequence continues at coordinate 16,505 of JBGQKF010000027.1, read as the reverse complement.
TGAACTCTCTCTCGCTATGAACTTCAGTTACCGCGCATGTGCGGCCAGCACGTGCGCAACACAGCAGGTGAGCTTCTTCGCGTACTCGATGTGCAGGAACTCGTTGGGTCCATGCGCGTTGGAGTGCGGGCCGAGCACGCCGGTTATCAGAAACTGCGCTTGTGGAAATTGCTTGCCCAGCATGGCCATGAACGGAATGGTGCCGCCCTCTCCCATCATCGCAGCCGGCTTGCCGTAATAAGCCTGCGACGCTTCGTTCACCGCGGCCTGCAACCACGGCGCGGTCCCTGGTGCGTTCCATCCGGTCGCGCCCTGATCCGCACTGAAAGTGACCTTGGCTCCGTACGGTGGATCCGCCTCGAGAATGCGCTTCAGCTCGCGTGCGGCGACCTCGCCTTCCAGCAGCGGCGGAATGCGCAACGACAGCTTGAGCGCCGTGCGCGGCCGCAGCACATTTCCGGCGTCTTTGATCGCGGGCAGTCCATCGGCGCCGGTGACGGCTAAGAACGGCCGCCACGTGCGATTCAGCACTGCCTCGCCGGGCGAGCTCACCATCGATCGCGTGCCGCCGGCAAAAGGAAACTTGGTCCAGATGGTATCGCCGAGGATCTGTCCCGCCTGCTCCGCCTGCTGGAGGCGCTCTTCCGGTATGGCAACGTAGAAGTCTTGCGGCAGGATGCGGCCGTCGCTCGTATCTTCCAGCCGCTCGAGCAAGCGCCGTGCAATGCGAAATGAGGAGGGCACGACGCCGCTGGCGTCACCCGAGTGCACACCTTCGGTCAGCACTTCCACGCTGAGCGTCCCTGCCGCCAGACCGCGCAACGATGTCGTCACCCAGAGTTGATCGTAGTTTCCGCAACCCGAATCGAGCCCGACCACCAGGTCCACTTTCCCGATGCGTGAGCTGAGGGCCGCGAGATAGGCCGGCAGATCGTAGCTGCCGCTTTCCTCGCAGCATTCGATCAGCCCCACGCAGCGGGCGTGCGAAATGTTCTGCGCATGCAAACCAAGCAGCGCGCTCAAGCTGGCGAATACAGCGTAGCCGTCGTCCGCTCCGCCGCGCCCGTACAACTTGCCTCCTTCGATCACCGGCGTCCACGGCCCCGCGTTGTCGCGCCAGCCCACCATCTCGGGCTGTTTGTCGAGATGGCCATAGAGCAGGACGGTGCGCGCTGCATCGCCCGGCACTTCGAAGAACAACAGCGGCGTACGCCCTTCGAGCCGGAGCACTTCCAGCCGCAGCCCCGCAATCGGCTGTGCACGACACCAGCGCTCGGCGAGCGCTACGGCGGCATCGATATGGCCGTTGCTGTGCCATTGCGCGTCGAAGTGCGGTGACTTCGCGGGGAGGCGGATGTACTCGATCAGCTGCGGAACGATTTCCCGGTCCCATTGACTGGAGACCAGTTGCGAAAGAGCATCGGAGTTCAGAGTAGTCACGGCGGCCAGCGGGCTATGATGACGGTGAGGGACGAAAGTCTAACACCGCCGTGCGCTGCGCGCGCCGGCGCCGCTGCAACACCGCTTGTCAGGCAGGCTCGATCGAGAACGAGACGGAATCGAAATCGTCGCCGCTGTCGAGCAATCGCAACGGGGTGATGACGTAATTGCGGCCGTGAACCCGCAACGCGTAAGTCACGCTCCAGGAGATGCTCGCACGCGGCAGCACCAGCGTCACTTCGCCACCGATGTGCGTCTGCTCTTCGGTGGGCAGCAGTACACCGAGCAGCGGCCTGGTTTCCCCTGTCACCGGCATCGGCGTCAATTCGACGGCGATTCCGCCGCGCGCCAGGATCTGCACGCCAACTACGCGCCGGCCGGTTGTGTCGGTCGACAAGCGCCGGATCACGCCCACGCTCCACGATGCGGGCCAGGTCGGCTTCGATGCCACCAGCATCCCTACCGCCAGCCAGTCGCCGTCGCGCGCTGGCAGCGCCGCACCGAAACCGCCGCTGCTCTCGTTCTCGACGGTCCAGGCTTCAGTGATCTCGTCGAGCTCGGAGCCGCCCGGGTCGGCGGACACAGCGCGCAGCACCAGATCCAGCCCGTGTGCCACGTTGAGGGTGGACAGCACGCGCTGTCGTATCTCCGCGCGCGAGGGCGGGTGCGGCCCCCACTGACGCGACAGGTGCTGCAGGACTTCGTGCACGGTGCTTGGATGGAACTCGCCGACCAGCTTGAGCTCGTCGGGCACCGCGCCGGTCTCCGCTGTGCGCTGCATGAGCCGCTCTACCATCATGCCCGCATCACCGGGCCCGAAGAAGCGCACCGTGGGCGTCGGCGACATGCCCTCGCCCACGCGATACGGCGGACGCGCGGCAAGCAGATCGACACCGAAGTGGCAGCCTTCAGACGGCCGTCGATGCAGCAGAAAGAACTCCGCGACGCTGGCGATCACGCGCTCCGCAACCACCTGGCTTGCCGGCAGCATATTCTCGGTGCCGGACACCGACAGGATCAATGCGCGCAAATATTCACGACGGACGGTGGAATCGCCCTGCATATCGCGATAGACCTTGAAACGCTCGCTCACGAAGCGCTCGCGGTCGGCAAACGCGTACAGCGCGCTCATGCGGGTCCACACCGCCGGCTCGGCGGCCGCATAACGCAGCAGGTTCCAGCGCAGTACCAGCGTGAGGGCGCGTATGGCGCGGGCGGTAACGGTCGGCATCAGAGGCGCCATAGGCTGTGAGTCCACCGCCGACTGAAACATCTGCAGGCAGGTCTCGTATCCGCTCGCCAGCTCCTGCGCAAACTGCACGACGGAGTGCCAGATGCGCCGCTCGCGGTACGTCGTCTGGCGGCCTCCGGACTCGAGATATTCGCGCGTGACCTCGAGCCGGTACGGCTGCATCAGCGTGTCGATGCGATCGACCACCTGGAAGGCGCGCAGCGGCTCGCCCTTCACCCCTTGCCGGTAGGCCTCCAGCCAGAAGGCGCCCTCTTCGAGCTTGCGCAGCGCATCGGGCGAACCCACGGAAAAGCCCATGAGGGCGCTGTTGAGCGTGGAGTCGCTCGCCGGCTTTCCGTCGGGCGACGGGTCGAACTGTTTGCGGTCTGAGTCGATGTGCATAGGGCACTCCCGCGCAAGGTCCGTACCAGCGGGCTTGGATGGCGATCCCCGCCAGCCGCGTGGGGAAGCCAGCCTGCGGAGGGCAATCTACGCCGCGAGGGACATGGCTACTTTACCGCTCCCCGCCGGAATACCCAAGCCTAACCTGGATAAAAGGGGCCGCGCCGCTGCTGCATCGCGCCAGCCCGATGCTCAGGCGCTGCTCTTGTAACAGACGGTTGGACCAGGCTGTGGTTCATGGTTGCCACTGCGCCGGGGAACAGCGGGCGTAGTTGGCTGGATACAGCGCCTGTGCACCGAGTTCACGCGCTGCATGCCAAGCCCAGCGTGGATCGTCCATCATGCCGCGCGCGAGCGCCACGAGATCGGCCTGACCGCCGGCGACGATCGCCTCGGCCTGTCGCGCTTTGGTGATGAGGCCCACCGCCATGGTGTGGATGCCGGTCTCGCTCTTGACTTTGTGCGCCAGCGGCACGTTATAGCCCGGCGCCAACGGAATCTTCTGGCGCGGGTCGAGCTGACCCGAGGTCACGTCGATGAAGTCGCAGCCGAGCGCCTGCAGCTCGCGCGCGAATACGACCGTTTCCTCGACTGTCCAGCCGCCTTCGATCCAGTCAGTGGCCGAGACCCGCACACCGAGCGGGCGTTCCGCCGGCCACACGGCTCGCACCGCGGCAAACACCTCGAGCGGAAAGCGCATGCGGTTCACGAGGCTGCCGCCATACTCGTCGTCGCGTTGATTGGAGATCGGCGACAAGAACTCGTGCAGCAGATAGCCGTGACCGATGTGCAGCTCGATCAGATCGAAGCCGATGCGAAGCGACCGGCGTGCTGCGTCGACGAACTGGTCCCGCACTTCGGAGAGCCCCGCGCGCGTGAGAGCGACCGGCGTATGCCAGCCGGGGCCGAAAGGGATCGCAGAGGGCGCCTCGGTAGTCCACGGGCTCTCGTCCGCCCCGAGCGGCTTGCCGCCGGCGGCGGGCGGATGAGCCGACGCCTTACGGCCCGCGTGAGCAAGCTGAATACCGAGCCTTGCCACACCGTACCGACGGCAGAAATCGACCACACGTTGCAACGTCGCTTCGTTGTCATCGCTGTACAGGCCGAGACACCGATGCGTGATGCGCCCGATCGGCGAGACGTGCGTGGCCTCCGTCATGACCAGCCCGGCTGCGCCCATCGCAAACTGCCCCAGGTGCATGAGATGCCAGTCGTTCGCGCTGCCATGCTCGGAGTTGTACTGGCACATCGGCGAGACGACGATGCGGTTGGGCAGCGTGAGGCCCCGAAGCTCGAGCGGGGCGAAGAGAGGGCTGGTCATGGATGGAATTATCGAGGGGTGATGAGGGCAGCGGATTCTAGCAGGTGAAAAGGTGAACAGGTGAAGAGGTAAAAGGTGAAGAGGTGAAGGCGGCCTACGCCGCCGGACAGAACGCGTCCTCTCACTGTCGGTATTTCTCGAGAGTTTGCCAGGCCGCGTCCTGTTCACCTTTTCACTTCTTCTCTTCACCTCTTCAGCGCGCGCCCCATGCTATCCTCGCCCGCCACCATGCCATCGCCGTCATCCTCGAATCGCACGACGCTCAGCCTGGCCGCGCTCATTGTCGGCGCCACGGCGATCGGTTTCTCGCCGATCTTCGTACGCCTCGCCGAAGTCGGTCCGATCACCGCGGCATTCTGGCGCGTCGCGCTCGCGGCTCCGGCACTGTGGGTATGGGTACTCTGCTCGCATCGACACGCACGATCCTCCATGGCGATGCGGCCGCATGCCATCGGGCTGCTCGTGGTGGGTTTGAGCTTCACCGGCGATCTGTCGTTCTGGCACTGGTCGATCAAGCTCACCTCCGTGGCAAATGCAACCCTGCTCGCCAATCTCTCGGCGGTGGTGGTGACGCTCGCGGCGTGGGCGCTCTATCGCCAGCGGCCCAGCTTCCTGTTCTCGATTGGATTGCTGCTCGCCCTGGCGGGCACCGCAACACTGATGGGGCGCAGCTTCACTATCGGCGTTGAGCGGCCCCTGGGCGATCTGCTCGGCATCGCTACTGCAGGCTGCTACTCCGTTTACCTGCTGACGATCAAGCGCCTGCGCGATGCGGGCGGCGCGACCGCGACGATCGCCTCATGGGGCACGACCATCACCGCACTCGCGCTGCTGCCGATCGCACTGCTTTCCGGAGAAACCCTGACGCCGCCCACCTTGCACGCATGGACTGTACTGCTCGCGCTCGCATTGATCTCGCATGCCGGCGGCCAAACGCTGATCGCTTATGCACTGGCGCAGTTACCGGCCGCCTTCTCTTCTGTGGCATTGCTGCTCGAGCCGCTGGTCGCAGCGCTCCTGGCGTGGCCGCTGTTCGGCGAGCGGCTGGGCCCGATCGAGATCGCAGGCGGCGTTCTTGTGCTGACCGGAATCTACGTGTCGCGCCGCGCGTCGCAGTAGCGTGCCCGCCTCGACGATGCTCCGACTGATCGGTGAGCTAGCCTAGACCAGCGCCGCAACGTATGCAGTCTTGACGGTGGTGAAGAATTCCACCGCGTATCGACCCTGTTCGCGCGGACCGTAGCTCGAGCCCTTGCGACCGCCGAACGGCACGTGGTAGTCGACGCCCGCGGTGGGCAGATTCACCATCACCATGCCGGCCTGGCTGTTGCGCCGGAAATGTGCCGCATGTTTGAGCGACGTGGTCATGATTCCGGCCGACAAACCGAACGGCGTATCGTTGGCGATCTGCAGGGCCTCATCGTAATCCTTGGCCGCAATCACCGTAGCTACAGGACCGAATACTTCCTCGCGATTGATGCGCATATTGTTGCTGGTCTCGGTGAACAGCGCCGGCTCGAGATAGAAGCCTTCGGTTTCGCGCTTGAGGAGATTGCCGCCGTAGGCGAGCTTGGCGCCCTCCTTCTTGCCTTCTTCGATGTAGAACAAATCCTGATTGAGCTGATTCTTGTCCACCACGGGGCCCATCTGCGTGCCCTGCTTCAGGGCATTGTCCACTGGCATCGCCTTGACGCGCTCGATCAGCGCTTCGACGAATTTGTTGTGGATGCCCTTGGTGACGATCAACCGGGAAGACGCCGTGCAGCGCTGTCCTGTGGAGAAAAACGCACCGTTCACGGCCGACTCCACCGCCGCCTTGAGATCCGCATCATCCAGAACGACGAGCGGATTCTTGCCGCCCATTTCCAGCTGGAACTTCGCCATACGCGCGACCACTTTCTGCGCGATCTTCTGCCCGGTCTCGACCGAGCCGGTGAAGCTGATCGCATCCACGCGCCGGTCATTGACCAGCGCTTCGCCCACGACGCTGCCGCGGCCCATCACGAGATTGAACGCACCGGCCGGCGCACCGGCGCGCGAGATGATCTCCGCCAAAGCCCATGCCGAGCCGGGCACCAGATCGGCCGGCTTGAACACGACGCAGTTGCCGTACGCCAGAGCCGGCGCGATTTTCCAGGCCGGGATCGCTGCAGGGAAATTCCACGGCGAAATAATGCCGACCACCCCGACCGGCTCGCGCGTGACTTCGACGTCGACGCCGGGACGCACCGAGGGCACCAGCTCGCCGGTGCGGCGAAGCACTTCACCGGAGAAGAATTTGAAGATGTAGCCCGCGCGCGCGACTTCACCCGCGCCTTCGGGCAAGGTCTTGCCTTCCTCACGCGAGAGCAGCTGACCGAGCTCATCCTTGCGCGCGATGATCTCGTTACCAATCTTGTCGAGCATGTCTGCGCGCGCCTGCACGTTGAACGATGCCCACGCGGGAACGGCAGCGCGCGCGGCGGCGATGGCCTCCTCGGTTTGCGCGGCGTCCGCCTGAGCGTATTCGCCGACGATGTCGCTCACATCGGAGGGATTGGTGTTCTTGGACCAGGTCGCGCCCGCAACCCATTGCCCGTTGACGTAGTTGGAATGCTGCTTGGCGCTCATGCGATCTCCTTAGGCGGTCGGTGCGAAAAACGGCTATTTTCGCATTCCACGGCACGGACCGCCACGTCCGGTCAAGCCCAGAACATTGTCATTGCGGCTCGAGCAGCTTGTACACCACCGACAGCGTGACGGTAAAGCCATATCCCAGCCGGCACTGGGCGGGCGCCGGCGAGCTCGCCGGGAAGATCCGCTGCGCGGCCGCGACTGCGGCGCGATCGATATCGGAGTCGCCGGAGCCCTGGACGAGCGATGTCGGCTCCATCTTGCCGGTGTGGCTTACTGCAAGCTGCACCTGCGCTGTGCCGGTACGCCCGTCGTTGCGCGCCTGCTCGGGATAGTCACCGGCCGTCATGCCACTTTCCAATCCTTTGGACAGAACGCTCACGCACATGCGCATGCGCTCATCGCCGGTCGGATTCTGTCCCCAGGCCGAGGCCAACGGCATCCAACACGCGAGCGCGAGCGCGCACCTGTAGCGAGATGGCAACATGGAACCTCCGTGGCGGGTCGGCGTGAAAAATGCAGAATGGCGATTGGACGCCCCTGCCGGGGGATCGTTCGCAACGCGATGAGGACGGCCAGCCCCGCAAGGCCTTGTGCCGTGCGACAATAGCGGCCCGACGCGGTACATACCCACAACAATGCGTTCTGTCTCACCCAACGCGCGCCCGGCTGTACGAGAGCTGCGCGCCTCCAAGATCCGTGAAGTCGCCAATGCCGGGATCGGCCGCGATGACATCGCCGCCTTCTGGTTCGGCGAGCCCGATGAGGTTACGCCGCAGTTCATCCGCCAGGCGGCCATCGATTCGCTCGCCGCCGGCGACACGTTCTACACACACAATCTCGGCATCGCGGAGCTGCGCGAGGCGATTGCCGCTTACGTCACGCGGCTGCATCGACCGACGGCCCTGGACAACATCGCCGTCACCAACTCCGGCATGTCGGCGCTGATGATCACTGCTCAGGCGATCGTCGACGCAGGCGATCGTGTGGTAGCGGTGACGCCGCTGTGGCCGAATCTGGTCGAGATTCCCAAGATCCTCGGCGCACATGTGACTACGGTCGCACTGCAGTTCACGCCCTGCGGATGGCAGCTCGATGTGGAGTGCTTGCTCGATACACTGCAGCCCGGTACGCGCGCGGTGTTCATCAACTCGCCAAACAATCCCACCGGATGGACCATCGATCGCGACGCGCAACGCGCGATTCTCGAGCACTGCCGCGCGCACGGCATCTGGATCGTCGCCGACGACGCCTATGAGCGGCTGTATTTCTCGGACGCCTCGGCGGGCGCATCGGTATCGGCCGCGCCTTCGTTTCTCGACATCGCCGAAGCGGACGATCGCGTGATCAGCACCAACACGTTTTCCAAAGCGTGGCTGATGACCGGCTTTCGCCTGGGCTGGATCGCCGCGCCGCGCGCGCTGGCACAGGATCTGCCCAAGCTCATCGAATACAACACCTCCTGCGCTCCGGCGTTCGTGCAACGCGCCGGGCTTGTGGCGATCACACAGGGCGAACCCGTGGTTACGCGCACGGTCACGCGCCTGCGGCAGGCACGCGATTATCTGATCGGCCAGCTCGCACGTACGCCCGGCATTGAGATCACTACCCCGCGCGGGGCCATGTACGCATTCTTCCGTGTCGAGGGCGTCAACGACAGCCTGGCGCTGTGCAAGCGCATGGTGACGGAAGTCGGGCTCGGACTCGCACCGGGAATCGCGTTCGGCCCGGAAGGCGAAGGCTTCGTGCGCTGGTGTTTCGCCGCGGCACAGGAGCGGCTCGCCGACGGCGTCGAGCGCTTGCGCCGGGTGCTCGCGCCTCAAGCCGTGCATCGTTGAGTCCGATAATAGCCTTCGCGCCATGGACCGTCCTCTCATCACCAACCCCACACGCTACGAAATCGCCGCCTGGATTCTCGCCGGCATTGCGTTGTCCACGGTACTGGTTCTGCATCTGCTGCCGGCGCTGCTCGCCGGATTGCTGGTCTACGAGCTGGTGCACATTCTCGCCCCGCGCCTGCGCATCTGGCGTATGACGCACGACTGGAGCAAGGTGCTTGCGGTCACGGTGCTGACCGTGATCGTGATCCTGATCATCACGCTGATCATTCTGGGCATCGTCAGCGTGCTGCGCACCGATGTGGGCAGCATCTCGGCGCTGATGAAGCAGCTGGCTGAGATCCTCGATGGCTCGCGTAAAGCTTTGCCGCCGTGGCTGGTGGAGAAGCTGCCCGCCAACGCCGAGCAGCTGCGCGAGGCGGCCGTGGACTGGCTGCGCGAGCATGCCCGCGACCTGCGCGGCGTGGGAACCGACTTCGGCCGCGCCTTCGCCCACATTCTGATCGGCATGATCATCGGTGCGTTCATCTCGCTGCGCGAGGCGCGTGCGGCCACCGAAAACGGCCCGCTCGCGCAGGCCATGCTCGAGCGCGCGGCCCGCGTCGGCGAGGCCTTCCGCCGCATCGTGTTCGCACAGGTGCGCATCTCGGCGCTCAACACCTCGCTCACCGCGATCTATCTGGTCATCGTGCTGCCGCTGTGCGGCGTGCATCTGCCGCTCATCAAGACCATGATCGCGGTGTGCTTCATCGCCGGCCTGCTGCCGGTAATCGGCAATCTGATTTCCAACTCGGTGATCGTCATCGTGAGTCTCAGCCATTCCCTGTACGCGGCCTTAGGTGCGCTCGGCTTCCTGGTGCTGATCCACAAGCTCGAGTACTTCCTCAACGCACGCATTGTCGGCTCGCAGATCCGTGCGCGCGCGTGGGAGCTGCTGATTGCGATGCTCACCATGGAAGCGGCGTTCGGGATCGCCGGTGTAGTCGCCGCACCGATCTACTACGCGTACTTGAAGGACGAGCTCAAGAGCCGCGGGTTGATCTGATGGCGGCAGTCAGGCTCGGCGAGGTACGTCGCAGCAACCCCTATGTGTCCGACGCCGCGCTCGCCAGCGCCTGATGTGGAGTTCCGTCGTGTGCGCGATGGGGATTATCCAGCCCTGCTCGCGCTGCAGGAAGCGAACCTGCGCGATCATTTGACGCCGGAGCAACGCAATGAGGGTTTTTTGTCCGCGCGCTTTTCGCCCGATCAGTTCACGGAGATGAATGCCGGCGTCGGGGTCGTCGTCGCGGAAACAGATGGCGGGATCGCAGGCTATCTCTGCGGATCCACCGTAGAGTTCAACCGGCGCTTTGCGCTGCTCGCCGCTATGATCGAGCGCTATCCTCACATCGAATGGCGTCAACGCCCCCTCGAGCGCTACGCCAGCTTCGTGTACGGCCCGGTATGCGTCGATCGGCGGTTTCGTGGCAGAGGTTTGTTGCGCGGGTTGTATCGCGCATTACTGGATGCAGCTGCAGATCGCTTCGAAATCGGCGTAGCCTTCGTGGCGCAGGACAATCCGCACTCGCTGGGAGTACATGTGCAAGGCCTCGGGATGGACGATGTGGGAGACTTCGAGTTCAACGAGCGCCGCTACCGCATTCTCGCGTTCGCAGTCGAGAGGGACATGCTATGACTGACCACCCGAAGCGAGATCCAAAGGAGTACCTGGGCTCGCTGGAAACGCTGGAGCGCGCGGCTGCGATCGTGCACCGGACGATCAGCCCCACGCCGCAGTATGCCTGGCCGCTGCTGTGCGAGGCACTCGGTACGCAAGTCTGGGCGAAGCACGAGAACCACACCCCGGTGGGTGCGTTCAAGCTGCGCGGGGGACTCGTCTACTTCGATGATCTCGCTCGTGCGGGAGCAAAGCCGGCTGGCGTGATCAGCGCCACACGCGGCAACCACGGCCAATCGGTGGCATATGCGGCCGCACGTTGCGCAATATCGTCGACCATCGTCGTGCCACACGGCAACAGCCGTGAGAAGAACGCGGCGATGCGGGCGCTGGGTGCCGAGCTGATCGAGCACGGCGATGATTTCCAGGCGGCGCGCGAGCACGCAATGCAGCTCGCGAAAGAGCGCGGCCTGCACATGGTCCCTTCGTTTCACCCGCTTCTGGTGCAGGGTGTGGCGAGCTACTCGCTCGAGCTGATGCGCGCAGTTCCCGATCTCGATGTCATCTATGTCCCGATCGGACTGGGGTCGGGCATCTGCGGCATGATCGCCGCCCGCGAAGCGCTCGGCACGAAAGCGGAGATCGTCGGCGTAGTGTCCGAGCGCGCGCCCGCTTACGCGTTGTCCTTCGAGGCGCGTCGCCCCGTCGAGCACGCGGTCACCACCGTGCTCTCCGACGGCATGGCGTGCCGCACCCCGGAGCGCGACGCGCTGGAGATCATCTGGCGCCATGCTGCCCGCGTCGTCCGCGTATCCGAGCGTGACGTGGCACACGCGATGCGCTTGCTGTTCACCGCCACTCATAACGTAGCCGAGGGTGCTGGCGCGGCACCGCTGGCGGCGGCACTGCAGGAGCGCGATCACTTGCGCGGGCGTAAAGTTGCGGTGGTGATCAGCGGGGGTAACGTGGATCGTACGATGTTCGCCGACGTGCTCACCGAAGCGGCCGACGCGACGCTCTAACGGTACAGTCGATTGCCGAGAGAAAGGAGACCAGCATGCCCTTTGACAGCTCGACGCCTGTCGGCGCACGCAACGTGCTCGGCGGCCCGCTCGCCGAATGCAGCGCCCGGCCGCTGACGGGATTCTTTCGCAACGGCTGCTGCCACACCAGCGCCGAAGACCTGGGCCGGCACGTGGTCTGCGCGCACATGACCGCCGCGTTCCTCGAATTCTCGCGCGGGCGCGGCAACGATCTGTCGACACCGCAACCGGCTTACGGCTTTCCCGGACTCAACCCCGACGACCGCTGGTGCCTGTGCGCCGCGCGCTGGCGAGAGGCGCTGGAAGCCGGCGCTGCACCGCCGGTCATCCTCGCGGCCACACACGAAGCGGCGCTTGAGATCGTCTCGCTCGACGATCTGAAGAAACATGCGCTCGATTTGCAGTGAAAGGTGAAGAGGTGAAGAGGTGAACACGGACACGACCGCGGTAGCGACTTGCGATGGGGGCCGTGCCGCAATGCTGAACACGCTGCAAGACCCTGACCTCCCCGGTTCACCTTTTCACCTTTTCACCTCTTCACTTCTTCACCTCGTCACATCGGCTGTCCACGGACAGACGAACACATGCTCACCGGCTTGCAGAACAGCGTGGATTTCCTGCCGGTGATTATCAAGCGGTGAGCGCGCTTTACTTCAACTCGAACTCATAGAGCTCCGCAGGGCTGGAGCCGGTGTTCTGCAATGCGAATGCACCGGCATCAAGCCGCCATTCGAACTGGGCCGGGGCCAGACGCAAGTCGCGCTTGCTGCCATTGACGGTGCTCTCCGTCAGTGAAGCTGCACTGCCTGCCACACGCACCGTGCGCGGCGCGAGTGTGACCATGCCCGTCGATTGACCCGGCTGCAGTACGAGACGGTACGCACGCACCCGCTCGTTGTCCAGCACGGTCACGTAACCGGTGCCGCTGTCGAGTGGCGTGGAAACATCGGGGGATGCAGCCGGGCTGAGCAGCTCGATGCCGATCGCGCGGAACTGCGTCTCGCCGATGTTGGTGAAGCGATGCACATACGCCCCTTGGGAAGCGCGGTAGTATCCCACCAGCCCCGTGGGAATCTCGATGTCCGCAGGCGCTTGACCCGGCACCTCGTTGCGCAGGCGCGCGGCGGTGACCATGAGGTAGGCGTAGTTGTTCGCGTGCTCGTGCATCAGCGTGCGATAGCCCGGCGGAATCTCGACGTCGATCACGCGCACTACGTCGTTCTCGAGCTTGACGCGATGACGCGGCTCCTGACTCGCCGGCACGACGTCGTCATCCGCGAATAACGCAGCCGCCCAGCCACACAGCACCGCGAGCGCGATTGATCGTACCCAGACCGGTAGTCGACGCACTTTCGCCTCCGCTAACTACGCAGGTGAAGAGGTGAATAAGGTGAAGAGGTGAAGAGGTGAAGAGGTGAACCGGGAGGTTCGGGGTCTTGCCGCCGGTACAGCATTTCGGCACGGGCTCGATCGCAAAACGCTACCGCCTTCGTGTCCGTGTTCACCTTTTCACCTCTTCACCTGTTCATCTCTATCACCTTTTCACCTAGTCATTGCCCAGTATAGCAAGGGACAATGCTTCACCCGGACAGGCCTCGGCTGTCCGGCGCTCAAGGCCAGACCATGATGAGAGGCGGCTCGATGTCGCTCTTGCTCTGCTGCTCTTGCGTATGCGCCTGCAGCTTCGCCACCAGTTGATCGTAGGGTAACGGCCGGCTGAAGTAGTAGCCCTGAATCTCGTCGCAGTCATGCATGCGCAGGAATTCCACCTGCTCGCCCGTCTCCACGCCCTCGGCTACAGTGCGCAGGCGCAGGCTGTGCGCCATGGCGATGATGGCCTGAGTCAGCGTGGAATCGTCGCCATCGCTGGGCACACCCTGGATGAATGAGCGATCGATCTTGATCGTATCCACCGGGAAGCGCTTGAGATAGGCGAGCGATGAATAGCCGGTGCCGAAGTCGTCCATCGCCAGGCGCACCCCCATGTCCTTCAACCGGCGCAGCAGGCGCTCCGAGCGCTCGGTGTTGTGCATCACCATGCCCTCGGTGATCTCCAGCTCCAGCAGCGACGGATCGAGCCCGGTTTGCTCGAGCACATCGGCCACGAGTTGCACGATGCCATCGTCTTCGAACTGGCGCGGCGAGAGATTCACCGCTACGCTGAGCGGCTGTGTATGCTGCTGCCGCAGCTGCATCGCCTGATCGACCGCACGGCGCAGTACCCATTCGCCGATCGGGACGATGAGGCCGGTCTCCTCGGCGAGCGGAATGAAGCGCACAGGGGGAATGAGCCCGAGCTCCGGATGACGCCAGCGCACCAGCGCCTCCATACCGGTGACGCGCCCGCTGGCGATATCCTGCTTGGGCTGGTAATGCAGCTCGAGCTCATCGCGCTCCAGCGCGCGGCGCAGATCGCCTTCCAGCTTGAGGCGCTCGAGGGAGTGCGTATCGGTAGTGGGCGAATAGAAATGCCAGCAGTTGCGCCCGCGCTCCTTTGCTCGATACATCGCGATGTCGGCATTTTTCTGCAATACGCGTGGGTCCTCGCCATCATCGGGGTAGGTGCTGATGCCGATGCTGGCGCTCAGATGAAACTCCTGCTGACCGAGCGTGAGCGGCCTGGCGATGGCAGCGAGCAGCTTCTCCGCGACCGACGCCGCGTAGCGTGAGTCGCTCAGGTTCTCCAGCAGGACCATGAATTCGTCGCCGCCAAAGCGCGCCACCAGATCGCTTGCGCGCAGGCACAGCTTGAGCCGCTCCGCCACCTGCCGCAACAGACGATCGCCGGCATCGTGGCCGAGCGTGTCGTTGATGTTCTTGAAGCGATCGACGTCCACGAACAGCAGTGCCAGTCCGGATCCTTCGCGCTGTGCATGAGACAGCGCGTGCCCCAATGCTTGATTGAACATCGCGCGATTGGGCAGACCCGTGAGCTCGTCGTAATGCGCGAGCTGCCGGATGCGCTGCTCGGCTTCGTCGCGCTCGAGCGCGATCTTGGCGATGTTGCAGATGCGGTCGAGCAGCCTCAACTCATGCGCGGAGGGCTCGCGCGGCTCGCTGAAGTAGGTGGCCAGTACGCCGAGCATCGGTGTGGCGCTGCCCAGGATCGGCACCGCCCAGCACGCCCGCAGACCAGCGCTCAGCGCACCATGCCGATGTCCTGCCCAGCGCGCGTCCGTGCCCAGATCGCTCGCCAGCACCGCCTGTCCCTGCTCCGCGCCGCCCGCATACAAACCGGGATGCGATCCCAGCGGTATGCGCGCGGTTTCCAGGCGATATTCGGCGGGCAGGGTCGGTGCCGCCGCCTCCACCAGTGCATCCTGTGCGAGCAGATAAACCGCACCGTGCGCCGTGCCTTGGGATTCCAGCAGTGCGCAGAGCGAATCGAGCACGTCCTTGAGGGGGGCACCCCTGGCAATCGCCTCGAACAGCTTGCGCTCGGCATCGAGCTGATGCTCCTGCGTCTTGCGCTCGGTGATATCGAGCACGGTGCCGCGCACCTCATACGTGCGCCCCTGCTCATCCACGCGCGGCTGCCCCAGCGTATGGATCCACCGCTGCCTGCCGTCTGCGCTGTCGAGGCGAAATTCGGTTTCGAACGGCTCACCATAGCGCATCGCGCGTTTGAACAATGCATAGACACGGCGCCGGTCGTCCCGATGAATGCGCGCGACCATTGCACGACATGACGGCGGGCTCGCGGCACGGTCGGTCCCGTAGATACGATAAGTCTCGTCCGACCACGCCGCGCGCCGTGCGATGGGATGGTAGGACCAGCTTCCCAGCCGTGCCATGCGCTGCGCCTCGGCAAGCAGGGCTTCGCCGTCGCGCAGCGCCCGCTCCTTCTGGCGGCGCTCGGCCACTTCCTCCTGCAGCGACAGGTTGAGCACCTCGGCGTGCGACTTGGCTTTGGTGAGCACGCGAATCAGCCGTCCGTTGCGCTGGCTCAACGCCATGCTCGTGCGCAGCGTCGAGTTGAGATGTCTGGCCACAGCCAGCATCGCCAGGCCGAACAGCACGGACATCAGGCTCATGGAGAAGTACATCTGATCGCCACGCAGCAGGAACTGCACAGCGATGGCAAGCATCGGCGGAACAGCGAACAGCACGAATGCGATCAGCAGGGGGGAGAGCGTCGCCACCGCACCGGCGATCATCCCCGCGATCACGAAAGAGGTGAATACCTGATGCGCAAAAGATTGGGCGGGGAACAGGAATATCCCTGCGGCACCCCAGAGGATCCCGGAGCTTGCGACGGAAACGAGGAACACGTTGCGCCACAGCCCGATCGCTTCGACTCCAGGCTGGGTACGCTGAAACGCCCGTGCGATCTGCAGGCGCGCGAGCGTCACGCCGATCATGCAGAGCAACCAGACCAGAATGGTGGTGTGGTCCACCACCGCCCACTGTCCCTAGTCCAAGAGGCTGGCGTTGAACAGCACAACCAGCTGCGTGAGCAACGAATTCTCGTGCACCAGCCGCACCTGCGCGAGCAGCAGCTCGCCCGCCCGCGCAGCCGTCTTGGGCTCCGGAGACTGGGATTGGAACGTGGCTTCCGCGCTGGACATGGAGCGTGCTGGTATGGGTTATTGGCTCGGACCGACATCCGCTGGCCCATCCCCGAGCCAAGGGGGGGTGCGACCGCCTTGGTGCATAGCAAAAGCAAGGCCCGCGCCCACCGCGCGTGAAACCCCCGAACCGAGGTGAGAAAGCGGTCAGGCGCCCAACTGCAGCGCGGCGAGCGCGCATGATCAGCCCTCGAGGGCGCAGGCGGCTTTCGCCCGCCCGCGGTTAAGCGTCGTTCATCTCGCCTTGCGTGCCGCGATGCGGGGCGCTGCGCGCGTCTGGAAATCGATGGTGAAGTCGGCCAGCAGCTCGAAGTCGGCACGGCGGGCGCTGCTTGGACGCGAGACCAAAGCGACGGTGCGCGAGGGAACAGGGGTGGCGAACGGCCGGG
>JBGQKF010000026.1:0-19539 GCA_041499435.1 Gammaproteobacteria bacterium | reverse complement strand
ATGCCGCCCAAAGGCGACAGCGCCAGTTTGTCGGACGCCGAGGTGGGCGCTGCAATGGATTACATGGTCAACCATTCCAAATGACGCGTGTGCGCTACGCAGAGCATTCGCGTGCGCGCTGGTCCTAGGTACGCAAGACTTCACTGACATCTTTGATGGCGACCTATGCGATCGGCGACATCCAGGGCTGCTATCGCTCGCTCCTGGAGTTGCTCGCGAGCTTCCGCTTCGATGCAGATCGCGATGATCTGTGGTTTGTCGGAGATCTGGTCAATCGTGGCCCCGATTCGCTGAACACGCTGCGCTTCGTGCGGCAATTGGGCGAGCGCGCCGTCTGTGTGCTGGGCAATCACGATCTGCATCTGATCGCGGTGGCCGCCGGTCGCGCGAGATTGCGCGATGACGACACACTGGACGAAGTTCTGCAGGCGCCCGATCGCGACGAGTTGCTCGACTGGCTGCGACAGCGCCCGTTACTGCATCGGCATAATGCATATGCCATGGTGCACGCTGGACTGCTGCCGCAATGGTCGGTCGAAGACGCACTCGCTCTGGCGCAGGAGGTAGAGGCCGTGCTGCGCGGGCCCGACTATCACGCATTCCTCGCGCATATGTACGGCAATGATCCGGACCACTGGAAGCCGTCGCTAACGGGCTTTGCGCGGTGGCGTGTGATCGTGAATGCAATGACACGGATGCGCGTGTGCAGCGTCGAAGGCAGAATGAGCCTGAGGTTCGTTAGCGAGCCGAAGGACGCGCCGCCCGATATGCTGCCCTGGTTTGAGGTACCGGGACGCGCGAGCCGGGGTACACAAGTCATCTTCGGCCACTGGTCCGCGCTGGGTCTCGTCATGCAGCCGGATGTGGTGGGCCTGGATACCGGTTGTCTGTGGGGCCGGCAGCTTTCGGCTCTGCGGTTGGATGACCGCCGGCTGTTCCAGGTTTCCTGTGCGGAGGCGCAAGTCCCAGAGCGCGAGCGGTAGTGCGCTCGGCTTCGATCGCAATCTCACGCCGGGTCTTGCCGCTCACGCTGACCTCCCCGGCGAATATCACTTCCGCATGGATCCTTGGCTGGCGCAGGATCAACCGCGCCGATTCGAGGAGAGACCGGTCACCGGCATAGCTTGCATCGATGTTGAGCTCGCCGGTTCGATGAACATAACGCAGTGCGACCACTGCTACCGTAGCGCCCGCTCCGACTGCCGGCTGAAACAAAGAGGCGTGGTAGGGCTTGAGCTCGGTGCCATCGGTGGTCGTGCCTTCCGGGAAGATCGCGACGTACTCCCCGCGAGTCAACGCCTGCACGATCAAGCGATTGGTACGGGCCGTATCGCGGCGCTTGTCGCGTTCGATGAAGATGGTGCCGACGCCTTTCACTAGAAACCCAATGACCGGCCAGCGCCGGATATCCGATTTCGCCACGAACCGCACCGCCACCACCGCATCGATCACCCAGATGTCCAGCCAGGAGACGTGATTGCTGACGATCAAGGTCGGGGTGAGTATCGGCAGGTGGCCATGGACCGTATAGCGCACATGCAGGATACGCAGCAGCTTCCTGGACCATGCACGGATCGCGCGAAAGCGCCGCTTGGAGGTGAGGAAGGGAAACACCACCCCGACGTACAAGCAGCCTTGGATGAGATGCAGGCACAGCCGCAGCAGCCGGTAGACGCGCACCGTGCGTGGTGTGCGTTTCTCACCGGACCTCGAGCGGCGCGTCGGATGATCCGACATGGTTCGAGCAGCGCGCCCTCAGCGCGGGCTCGCCCTCACCAGATCGACGTCCCGAATGCTTCGCGATAGCGCACCCCGACTTCATCGCGCGTCGCCTGATGATTCTGTCCGCCGCGGCTGGCGATCTTAATGGCGCCCATCAGCGAAGCGAGACGCCCGGTGGTGGGCCAGTCATAGCCCTGCGCGATGCCATACAGCAGTCCTGCGCGATACGCGTCTCCACAGCCGGTTGGATCCAGCACCGCCGCAGCCTTCGCGCTGGGGATCCGCAGGCTCGCGCCGTCCACATAGATCAGCGAACCGGCTGCGCCCTCGGTAACCACCAGAGCCTTCACCTGCGCGGCGAGCTGCTCGACCGTGCGCCCGGTCTTGTCCTGAAGCATCCGCGCTTCATAGTCGTTCAGTGCCACGTAGCTCGCCATACGGATGAACTCGAGCAGTTCTTCGCCGTTGAACATCGGCATTCCCTGCCCGGGATCGAAGATGAATGGAATGCCCGCCTGGGCCAGTTCCCGCGCATGGGTCTGCATACCTTCACGGCCGTCGGGCGCCACGATCCCCAGCGTCACGTCCTTCGCGTCGCTCACGTGATTGAGATGCGAGTAGTTCATGGCACCGGGATGGAACGCCGTGATCTGATTGTCGTCCAGATCCGTGGTGATGAACGCCTGCGCAGTGAAGGTATCTTTGACCGGGCGCACATGGGCCTGCGACAGCTTCAGCCGTTCTAAGCGGTACGCGTAAGGCTGGTAGTCTTCGCCGACAGTGGCCATGATCAACCCGCTGCCGCCCAGCATGCGCAGGTTATAAGCGATGTTTCCGACGCAGCCACCGAATTCGCGCCGCATGTCGGGCACCAGAAACGACACGTTGAGGATGTGGATCTGGTCGGGCAGGATGTGATTGCGGAAGCGATCCCGGAACACCATGATGGTGTCGTAAGCGATGGAGCCGCAGATCAGCGTATGCATGGCGTGGATGTGCTCGTAGTTGGTGTGTGGAATGAAGCCTCAACGCAGAATGATCACGGGCCTCAGCTCGGTCGCCTGCTCGATGCGCTCGGCGACCTGCGTGGCTTCGTCACGGCTGGCGTACGGACCGGCGTGCACGCGATACAGTCCCTCGCGGCCGTAGAGCGCAACGTTGTCCCCCAGCCAGCCGAGCTGCGCGCGCATCCGCAAAAGAAAGCTCTGCGCATTCTGACGCGTGCTGAACGCTCCGAGCTGCACGTAGGCGCCCGTCGGCTCCTGCACGGGCGGCTCCGATACCACCTCAGCAGGGGCGGTTCCCGGGACTGGAGCCGTCGTCTGCCGCTGATCGACGGGAACGATCGCCTCCACCTCGACCAGATCGCTTCCATGGTTGATGATGCCGAGCTTGTACGCGGCAGCGTACGAGAGATCGATCAGGCGATCGCTGTGAAAAGGACCGCGGTCGTTGACGCGCACGACCACGCTTTTCGCGTTGCGCAGGTTGGTGACGCGCACAAAGCTGGGTATCGGCAAAGTCGGGTGCGCCGCAGTCATCGCATACATGTCGTAGATCTCACCCGACGATGTCGGTTGCCCGTGGTAGCGCTTGCCATACCAGCTCGCCGTGCCGCGTGCTTTGTACGGCGTGACCTGCGCCATCGGGACATAAGTCTGGCCGAATACGGTATAGGGGCGAGCGGTGGCGGCCTTGATCGGTTCCACGCGCGGCTGCGCATCGGGTATCTGATCGAGGTTCGCAGGCGGATTGTCGCCGGGCCCGTCGTCGAGGTAATAGTCGCCTGGTTTTTGCGGGCTCGAGGTGTGGACCGGCGCTGAGGTGCACGCGGCGAGACTCAGCAACGCAACGAGGACAGCGAGCCGGCTCCAGAGCTCGCTGCGCAGGGTTGTGCAGGTCGTGGTCGCCGTCAATTCAACTCTTCACCAGTCGCTTGTGGGTATGGATACTCATCAGAATGCCGATGCCGAACAGGATACTCACCAGAGATGTACCACCATAGCTCACCAGCGGCAACGGCACACCGACCACCGGCAGAATGCCGCTCACCATGCCCATGTTCACGAACACGTACGTAAAAAACGTCAGCGTGATGGCACCGGCCAGCAGCCGCGTAAACAAAGTGGATGCGTTGAAGCTGATGAATATGCCGCGGCCGATGACGAACACAAACAGCGTTACCAGCACCAGGTTGCCGAACAAACCGAACTCCTCGGAGAAGACGGCGAAGATGAAGTCGGTGCTGCGCTCAGGTAGAAAATCGAGGTGCGCCTGCGTACCGTTCAGCCAGCCCTTGCCGAAGAATCCGCCCGAGCCCAGCGCGATCGTCGCCTGGATCGTGTGATAGCCGGCACCCAATGGATCCTGGGTCGGATCGAGCAGCGTGAGAATGCGCTGACGCTGGTAATCGTGCATGACGGACCACAGCAGGGGCATGCTGGCCAGCACCGCAGCCGTCACGCCGATCAGGACCTTCCAGCTCAATCCAGCCAGAAATATCACGTAGAAACCGGCGGCGGTGATCAGCAAAGCCGTCCCCAGATCGGGCTGCTTGGCAATCAACAGGACCGGCAACACCAGCATGACCGCGGCGACGACGAAGTCGCGCATTTTGAGCACCGCTTCGTAGCGATCGAAATACCAGGCGAGCGCCATCGGCACCGCTACTTTCATCAGCTCCGAGGGCTGGATGCGCGTGACGCCGACATGCAGCCACCGCCTGGCACCGTTGACCACTTCTCCGAACCCCGCCACACCCAGCAGCAGGATCAAACCGAACAGATACACCGGCAGCGCCAGTCGCTGCAGATAGTGCGGCGGAATGTTGGCCGCGAGCCACATTACGGAGAGCGCGATCACGATATTGGCGAGCTGCGCGGCCACGCGTCCGAGGCTCTCGCCCGAGGCGCTGTACAGCGTGATCAGCCCCACCAGCATCAAGGCGGCAACCGCAGCCAGCAGATGACGATCGATATGCCTGCCCAGGAACGCAAAGATCCGGCTAATCATTCTCGGTGGCGTCTTCGTCTTTTTCCGGCTTGATCTCGGGGACCTTGCCGAGCAGGTAGTAATCGAACACTTTGCGTGCAATAGGCGCCGCCGCCGAACTGCCGTGACCGCCGTTTTCGACCAGCACGGCGAGCGCGATCTGCGGCGAGTCCGCTGGTGCGTACGCTATGAACAGCGCATGGTCGCGCAGCCGCTCGTGCACCCGCCGCTCGTCGTACTTCTCGTTCGGTTTCAATGCCACCACCTGCGCAGTGCCGGTCTTGCCTGCGAATTTGTACGGGGCACCGGCACCGGCGGCAGCAGCGGTCCCGCCTGGCCGCGTGACGTCGACCATGGCATCGCGGACCATGTCCAGATTGGCGGCGTGCAGCGCTATGGTACCCACCGGTTCGGCATCGATGCTGGTGAGCGCATTGGTCTGGCTGTCCTGAATGTGGCGCACGATGTGCGGTCGGAAAATGGTGCCGCTGTTGGCGACCACAGCCACCGCCTGCGCGAGCTGCATTGGAGTTGCGAGGTTATATCCTTGCCCGATGCCAACCGAAATCGTGTCTCCTGCAAACCATTTCTGCTGGAGTGGGTTCTGGGCAAACCGCCGTTTTTTCCACTCCTGCGAGGGCAGCAGCCCGCCAACCTCGCCGTCGAGGTCAATCCCGGTCTTCTTGCCGAAGCCGAACTGGCCGATGAAGTCGTGAATGTTGTCGATCCCCAGATCCTGCGCGACGCCGTAGTAGTAAGTATCACATGACACCACGATGGATTTATGGAGGTCGACCATGCCGTGGCCGCCCTTTTTCCAGTCATGGTAAGGATGTCCCCCGGCACCCCCGAGGATGAAATATCCGGGATCGAAGATCGCGTGATGCGGGTTGCGCTTACCAAGCTCGAGGGCGGCCAGCGCCATGAAAGGCTTGAACGTCGACCCGGGCGGGTACATCCCCTGCAATGCACGGTTGTTGAGCGGATGATCGGGCGAGGTGTTGAGCACCTCCCAATTGGAGGGATCGATGCCGTCCACGAACAAGTTCGGATCGAACCCGGGCTTGCTCACCAGCGCCAGCACTCCGCCGGTGGACGGCTCCAAAGCGATCAGTGCGCCGCGACGATCGCCGAATGCTTGTTCCGCGACTTCCTGCAGCCGCGCATCGAGCGAGAGCAGCAGATTGTTGCCGGATACCGGCAGCGTGCTGCGCAACGTGCGCACCGAGCGCCCATTGGCATCGGTCTCCACTTCCTCGAACCCGGTGGTACCGTGCAGGTCGGTCTCATAGCGACCTTCCAGCCCGACCTTGCCGATGAAGTCGGATCCGGTGTAATTGGCGGCAACGCCTTTGTTGTCCAGCTTCTCCAGGTCGCCCTCCGTCAGCCGGCCGATATAGCCGATCACGTGGGAGGCAATCTCGCCATTCGGATAGTGTCGGAACAGACGCGCGCGGATATCCACACCGGGAAACCGATATTTGTTCGCGGCGAACTTGGCGACTTCTACGTCGTTCAGCCGCGTGCGGATCGGCAGACTGGCGAAGTCATGGCCCTCCTCGAGCAGCTTGCGGAAGCGCTTGCGATCCTTCGGCGCGATGTCGACGACGGTCGCGAGCTCATTGATCAACGGTTCCAGCTCGGCGACCTTAGCAGGCGTGATTTCGAGTGTGTAAGCCGAGTAGTTGTGCGCCAGCACCGCACCGTTGCGGTCGAGGATCAAGCCGCGATTGGGGATGATCGGGACAATGGAGATGCGGTTATTTTCGGCGAGCATGTGGTAGTGCTCGTGCTGAATCACCTGCAGGTAGAAAAAGCGCGTAATCAGCAGGAAGAAGACGAGCAGCACGACACCGGCGGTCACCGCCAGACGCATCTGAAAGTTCTGGAGTTCCTTCTGATGATCCCGCAGCTCGGCCCGGCGGCCGGACGCGAGCACGATGGGTTCGCGCTCCTGGCGGGCGGTCAGGCGCCGGAATCCACGGAATCTAGGCCACATGGCGGACGCCTGATCGATGACACTCCACCGCGGCGCTGAGCTCAGACAGCATCGGGGTCGGTCCGCGGACGCAGCGGGATGCGAATCACGTTGAACAACAGCGGCCACAGCGCCGCGCCGACAAAGCTCGGCACGAAAAACAGCGGCCCTGGAAAATCGGCGCCGGCCAGCATGCGTACTGCCAACATGATGAATTGCGACAGCAGCAGGATCGCGGCCACGTGCACGATCTGCTGACGCATGCCGAACATCAGAATGCGACGATGAAACAGGATGGCAAGATACATGAGCACTGCATAGGCAAGAGCATGCTGGCCGAATAGACTTCCGTCCGCGACATCCATTGTAAGCCCGAGCAACCAGGCGGGGAGAAATCCGACGCGACGCGGATGGTAGACCACCCAGTAAATCAGTGTGAGAGCGATCAAGTCGGGTTTGATCTGGGTAATAACGTCTGGCAACGCAAGCAGGTTGAGCACGAGTGCGCTCAACAATGTGAGTGCTATATACGGTGCTCGTACCGGCCGCAGGATTTCCTGGGGGGGCTCCCTGGTGCTGATCGGAGGCCGCAACCAGCCCAGATTCACCGCTTGGCCTTCCTCGGTTTGGACGCAGTCGGCGATTCGGACGCAGGGTTCTCGGGCCGCTCCTCGTTGGCCGCGACGATCAGCACCTGGTTGGCGCTGTTCACGCCGGCCGAGGGGGTGCAGGTGATGCGAGCGAAGGCGTATGCGGCGTTGCGCTCGACATTGGATACTACCGCCACCGGAAGCCCGGCCGGATAGGTGCCGTCGATCCCGGAGGTGACCAGCAGGTCGCCGTTCTGGATATCGGCATTGACCGGCATGAAGCGCAGCTCGAGCGTGCCATCGTAGCCGATGCCGAAAGTCACGCCACGCAAGCCGCTACGCACCGCTTGAATCGGCACAGCCTGCTCTTTGTCGGTGATCAGCGTCACTTCCGACAGCCAGGGAAAGACGCGGGTTACCTGTCCCACGATCCCGTTTTCGTCCACGACCGCCCAACCCGCCCGCACACCATGCTGGGTGCCGCGGTCGACTACGACTCGCCGCGTGAAGGGGTCGCGGTGACCGTACAGAATCTCCGCGGGAATGAACTCGCGCGCGATCCGCCCACGCATGGCGAGCAGCTCGCGCAGATGATGGTTCTCGCTTTCCAGCGATTTGAGCACTTGCAGAGCAGCGCTATTGCGCAGTTCCTGGTGTCTGAGCTGATCATTTTCACGCTGCAGCCGCGCCTGGGTTACGAAGAAATCGCCGACGCGGCCCGCGAGCTCGCTCGGCAGCGAGCCCAGTCGTTGCACGGGATAGACCACGGTGGCGATGCCCTGCCGGAACAGATGGAGGTAATTCAGGCGCGCATCCGAGATCAACAGGACCGCCGACACCATGGAAAAGAAAGTGAAGCGCGTGAGCAGGCTCGGACCGCGTTTGAAGAACGGGGGCGGCGAGTATTCCATGCGGCGACTTCGGTTTTCGGGCGACCCATGCGAGAGGGCATGCCCTCAAGCAAGAAGCATGCGGCACGCGAACAGGGTGGAAGCGCAGTCGATATAGGTTACGGCAATCCCCTGTAGGTTTAGTCGCTGGTGAAGATGCTGCCGAGCTTGTCCATCTTGTCCAGCGCCTTACCCGAACCGCGCACCACGCAGGTCAGCGGATCGTCGGCTACGATGACCGGCAACCCAGTCTCTTCCATCAGGAGCCGATCGATGTCGCGCAGCAGGGCGCCGCCACCGGTCAGCACCATCCCTTTCTCTGCGATGTCCGCCCCGAGCTCGGGGGGTGTCTGCTCGAGCGCGGACTTGACTGCGCTCACGATGCTGTTCAGCGGCTCGGTCAATGCTTCCAGAATTTCATTGCTGGAAATGGTAAAGCTGCGCGGGATACCCTCCGCCAGGTTGCGTCCCTTGACCTCTTTCTCCTTCACCTCGCTCCCTGGAAAAGCCGAGCCGATTTCCTTCTTGATCTCTTCGGCGGTGGTCTCGCCGATCAGCATGCCGTAGTTGCGCCGGATGTAGTTGATGATGGCTTCGTCGAACTTGTCGCCGCCCACCCGCACCGAGCCGGAATAGACGATGCCGCCCAGAGAGATCACGCCGACCTCGGTCGTGCCACCGCCGATATCCACCACCATCGATCCGGTGGCCTCCTCGACCGGCAGTCCGGCTCCGATCGCCGCAGCCATGGGTTCCTCGATCAGCTCCACCTTGCGCGCTCCGGCGCCGTAGGCGGATTCGCGGATCGCACGCCGCTCGACCTGGGTCGAGCCGCACGGTACGCAGATCACGATGCGCGGGCTGGGCGAGAACAGGCGGCTGTCATGGACTTTTTTGATGAACTGCTTGAGCATCTGCTCGGTAACCGTGAAGTCTGCAATCACGCCGTCCTTCATCGGCCGGATGGCGACGATATTGCCAGGCGTGCGGCCAAGCATCTGCTTGGCGGCGAGGCCGACCTCCTGAATCACCTTCTTGCCGTTGGGACCGCCTTCCTGTCTGATCGCGACCACCGAGGGCTCGTTGAGAACGATGCCCTTGCCGCGCACGTAGATCAGCGTGTTGGCAGTGCCCAGGTCGATGGCAAGGTCGTTGGAAAAATAACCGCCCAGAAATCCAAACATGAAGCGTCCGTTGGTTGGGTCAAATTGGGGAGGGAAGAAGTTTATAATAACCTACTTGAAGAAAGCGTTGAAAGCGTCGGTAAGAGTTGAGCCGTCAGGCGCGAGGGTTTAACGGCAGATCCCACATGACCTTGAGTGTTCTCGATGTTACACGCATTGCTCAGCTCGCCCGGATCGAGTTGAGCGAGTCGCAGGCGCAGGAAGTGCTGACGCAGCTGCAAGGGATCTTTTCGCTGATCGCGGAGCTGCAGTCGATCGATACCCGCGGTGTCGAGCCGATGTCTCATGCGCAAGACGTCAGTCTGCGTCTGCGCGACGATGTCGTCACCGAAGGCGATACCCGTGACCGGTTCCAGGCGGTTGCGCCGCTGGTCGACGCAGGTCTGTACCTGGTTCCCAAAGTCATCGAGTAAGCGATCACGCTTTCGCAGCCCGCATGATCAATTCGAGTCTCCGGGAGCTTGCCCGTGCGCTCGCCGATAAGCGCATCTCGAGCGTCGAGCTGGCGCGCTTGTTTCTCGGCCGTGCGCAGCGCCACAACCCGCAGCTGAACGCCTTCATTACACTCGACCCCGAGGAAACGCTCGCGCAGGCACGCGCTGCAGATCAGCACATCGCCCGCGGCGACGCCCAGCCGCTCACCGGCATTCCGATCGCATTGAAGGACATTTTCTGCGCGCAGGGCTGGCTCACGACCTGCGGATCGAAGATCCTGCATAACTTCGTGGCCCCATACGACGCGCATGTGGTGGAAAGGCTGAGGCAGGCTGGGGTGATGATTCTGGGCAAGACCAACATGGACGAGTTTGCGATGGGTTCGTCCAGCGAAAGCTCGCACTTCGGCCCGGTGCGCAATGCTTGGGACGTTACCGCAGTCGCCGGTGGCAGTTCAGGCGGATCTGCGGCAGCGGTGGCCGCTCGTCTGACGCCGGCGGCGCTCGGAACCGACACCGGCGGGTCGATCCGGCAACCGGCAGCGATGTCCGGCATTTCCGGGATCAAGCCGACCTACGGCGTGGTGTCTCGCTACGGCATGGTCGCGTTCGCCTCGAGCCTCGATCAGGGTGGACCGATGGCGAAGTCCGCTGAGGATCTGGCGCTGGTGCTCAACGTCATCGCCGGATTCGATGAACGGGACTCCACCAGCCTGGAGCGGCGGCCAGAGGATTATCTCCGCGATCTCGAGCGGCCTGTCACCGGCCTGCGGATCGGCGTACCCAAAGAGTATTTTGCCGACGGGCTGGACGATGACGTCGCACGCGCTGTGCACGCCGGTATTGCCGAACTGGAGAAGCTCGGCTGCAAGGTGGTGGAAGTCACCTTGCCGCAGACGCGTCTGTCGGTGCCTGCTTACTACGTCCTCGCGCCAGCAGAAGCTTCCAGCAACCTCGCGAGATTCGACGGGGTGCGCTACGGCTATCGTGCTCCCGAGTATGGCGACTTGCGGGACATGTACATGAAGACCCGGGCGCAGGGCTTCGGCGAGGAGGTGAAGCGCCGTATCCTCATCGGCACGTACGTGCTCTCGCACGGATACTACGATGCCTATTACCTGCAGGCGCAGAAGATCCGCCGGCTGATCGCCCAGGACTTCGCCAGTGCATTCACTCGCTGCGACGTCATCGTCGGTCCCACCGCTCCGAGCGTAGCGTTCGAGCTCGGCTCAAGGACCGCCGATCCGGTGCAAATGTACCTGGGCGACATCTACACCATTGGGGTAAACCTCGCGGGTCTTCCCGGGATGTCGATCCCATGCGGGTTCGGTGCAAGCGAGCGGCCGGTGGGTCTGCAGATCATCGGTAACTATTTCCAGGAAGCGCGCATGCTCAACATTGCCCATCGTTTCCAGCAGGCCACCGACTGGCACACGCGCATGCCTGCGGCATTCGCGTAGGCAGAGGACTCGTCACATGCAATGGGAAGTGGTGATCGGTCTGGAAACGCACGCCCAGCTGTCGACTCGCTCCAAGATGTTCTCCGGCGCGTCCACACAGTTCGGTGGCGCCCCGAACACACAGGCGAGCGCGGTCGACATCGCGCTTCCGGGTGTGCTGCCGGTTGCCAACCGCGGCGCTGTCGAGCGTGCGATCCGGTTCGCGCTCGCGGTGGACGGCACGATCAATCACCGCTCGATCTTCGCCCGCAAGAATTATTTCTATCCCGATCTCCCCAAGGGCTATCAGATCAGCCAGTACGAGGTGCCCATCGTGCAGGGCGGCAGCATCGCCGTTTACCTGGAAGAGGGCGAAAAGAAGGTGCGCTTGACCCGGGCGCATCTGGAAGAAGACGCCGGCAAGTCGCTGCACGAGGACTTCCACGGCGTGAGCGGCATCGACCTGAACCGGGCCGGAACGCCGCTGCTGGAGATCGTCTCCGAGCCCGACATGCGTTCGGCCGCTGAAGCGGTCGCTTATGCACGGATGCTGCATGCGCTGGTGCGCTGGATCGATATCTGCGACGGCAACATGCAGGAGGGATCGTTTCGCTGTGACGCGAATGTTTCGGTGCGCCCAACCGGCGAACGAAAGCTCGGCACGCGCTGTGAGATCAAGAACCTCAACTCGTTCCGCTTCCTCGAGCGCGCCATCCTGTTCGAGGCCAAGCGCCAGATCGAGTTGATCGAAGACGGCGGGCGCGTCGTGCAGGAGACGCGCCTCTATGACCCTGATCGCGATGAGACGCGGTCGATGCGCTCCAAAGAAGATGCGCAGGACTATCGCTATTTTCCGGATCCCGATCTGCTGCCGCTGGAAGTCAGCGATGCGTTGATCGAGGAGGCACGCTCGCGCTTGCCGGAGCTGCCGGCGGCAAAGCGCGAGCGATTCCAGCACGAGTTCGAATTGAGTGCGTACGAGGCTCGAGTGCTCACGCAGTCCCGGGAAATGGCGACTTTTTACCAGGACCTCGTCGACCATCTTCACGGCGGACATAAGCTTGCCGCCAGCTGGGTGATCGGCGAGCTGAGCGCTGCTCTCAATCGGGCTGGGCTGGAGATAAATCAGTCCCCGGTCAGCAGCGATCGCCTTGCCGGTCTGTTGAAAAGAGTAAGGGACGATACGATCTCGGGACGGACTGCGAAAGAGGTATTCGATGCGATGTGGAATGGCGGGATGGAGGCCGATGTCGTAATTCAGACCCAGGGCTTGTCCCAGATTTCCGACGCCGGTGAGATCGAGAAGATCGTCGACGCCATCATCGGCGCCAATCCGGCTCAGGTCGCAGAGTATCGCGCCGGCAAGCAGAAGGCCTTCAACTTCTTCGTCGGTCAGGCGATGAAGGCGACCAAAGGCAAGGCCAATCCGAGTCAGGTAAACGAGATCTTGAAGAAGAAGCTGGCGCCCTAGTCAGCTGGGATGCGCGGTGGGCGACTACCGCTGAGTAAGCTCCAGGAACCGCTTCCTGTCTATGTCGAACCTCGATTTGATCGCCTCGATTTGCGCCTGACCCCGTTCCATGTCCGCCTTCAGGCTGTCTATCTCCGCTTTCTCGTCGGCGATATCCTGATCCAGCACGTCGGTCGGCTTGCCTTTCTTGGCCAGCGCAGCAGCCTGACTCTGCAGTGACACCATCCGCTCCTGCGCCTTCTTGAGTCTTGGCTCTAAGCCCTTCAGGGTCTGCATCGGCACCTGCAGGGTACGTTCGCGATGTTCGTCGATTTCGCGCGCACTCGTGTAGGTGTTCATGAGCGCCATATCGCGCCGGCGTTGCTCGAAGGCACGCTGCTTTTCTTCCCGGTCCTTGACCGCCTTCTCTTCGGCCGCCCTCTTCTGGTCGACACCGGTGCTGGCTGCATCGAGTCTGCGCACCAGGATGCCGTGCTTGCTCATCTCGGTTGCAGCCTGGTCTTTGTATTCAGTTGGAATGGTTTCGCCGTAATGGGTCACGCCTTTTTCGTCAACCCATTTAAAAATCTTAGCGGCACCGACGGCATCCGCCAGGCCAAACCCGAAGGTCAAGCTGATCAGCAAGACCACTCCCTCACGACGCATGCTCCACTCCGTACTGACGGCGATAGTCCTCCACCCTGTGCAACTCGCGTGCCATTCCACCTTGTTTCCGCAGGAAGGCAACGAGATCGTCCAGCGTTGCTATGCTCGTCACCGGCAGCGCAAAGCTGTTTCTAACCTCTTGAACCGCCGAAAGTGCGCCGGTCCCGCGCTCCATCCGGTCCAGTGCGATTACCACACCGCAAGGCGTGCCTCCGGCACGGGCAATGAAATCCACCGATTCGCGCACCGAGGTGCCCGCCGAGATCACGTCATCAACGATCAGCACGCGCGCGGACAGCGCTGCACCGATCAGTTGACCGCCTTCGCCATGGTCCTTGATCTCCTTTCGATTGAAGGAGATGGGCACATTGCGCCCATTTTCGGCAAGGCCGATGGCGGTTGCCGTGACCAGCGGGATGCCTTTGTAGGCGGGTCCAAACAACTGATCGAATTCAATGCCCGATTCGACAATCGCCTTGGCGTAGAATTGCCCCAGCCGGCGCAACGCGTCGCCGTTACTGAACAGACCCGCATTGAAAAAGTACGGGGACAGCCGGCCGGCCTTGGTAACGAATTCGCCGAAGCGCAGCACCCGCTGCTGCAAGGCGAACTCGATAAATTCCTGGTGAAAGTCCAAGCTCACTCCAGTTGCGAATTATCAGTCTGAATCTAAACGGCATACGCTCTGCCGTCAACAAAGGCCTGCTGCCATGGATGGCGGCACAGAAGGCCGACGTGGTTTGCATGCAGGAGATCAAAGCACACGCCTGCGATCTCACCGAGCGCATGCTCAATCCGGGCCGCCTGCGCGGTTATTTCCACTATGCGCAAAAAAAGGGCTACAGCGGCGTCGGGCTGTATTGCGCCCGGCAACCCGATCGCGTGATCGAAGGTCTTGGTATCCCGGGCATCGACGCGGAAGGTCGCTACATCGAAGCCCAGTTCGGCAATGTGAGCGTGGTCTCGCTCTACCTGCCATCGGGCTCAACGTCCGAGCTGCGCCTTGCGGTGAAGTTCAAGTTCCTCAAGACCGTGATCCCGCATCTCCACCAGCTCTCCACGTGCGGGCGGGAGGTGATCCTGTGCGGCGACTGGAATATCGCGCATCGCGAGATCGATCTCAAGAACTGGCGCTCGAATCAGAAAAATCCGGGATTCCTGCCGGAAGAACGTGAGTGGCTAACAGGCGTGTTTGAGCAGCTGCGCTTTGTCGACGTATTCCGGCGATTGGACCAGCGCCCGGAGCAATACACCTGGTGGTCCAACCGCGGGCAGGCATGGGCGAAGAACGTGGGATGGCGCATCGACTATCACATCGCCACACCGGGCATTGCCGCCACCGCCATGCGGGCATCGATCTACAAAGCACGGCGCTTCTCGGATCACGCGCCCTTGATCATCGACTACGATCACGATCTAAGCCGTTAGCGCGCCAAAAGTCGAAGGCACTACTTACCGGGGGCCCGCGGAGTATCTCCTGACCATGGCGCAACCCACCAGAGCAATACCATCCCGGGCACTGCGAGCGCCGTGCACAACAGGAAGAAGTCGAACCAGCCGGTGTGCTGCACGATCCATCCAGTGGTCGCGTTGATCAGCGTGCGCGGCACCGCGGCCAGGCTGGTGAACAGGGCGAACTGTGTAGCCGTGTAGCGCGGGTTGGTTGCGCGCGCAATGAAGGCGGTGAAGGCGGCCGTCCCGAGGCCGACACCGAGCGCTTCGGCACTGATCGCTGTCGCCAGCGCCACTCGGTCATGAGGCAACTGCGACAACGAGGCAAACCCCAGGATCGCGACGGCCTGCGCGGCACCGAAGAGCCACAGAGCGCGGTTGATGCCGATCTTCACCATCCACAGGCCCCCGAGCAGCCCACCGATCACACTCGGCCACAAGCCGGCATTTTTCGCGATCAGACCAATCTCGGATTTGGTGAACCCCATGTCCAGATAGAACGGGGTGGCCAGCGCAGTGGCCATGCTGTCGCCGAGTTTGAACAGGAAAATGAACGCCAGTACCAGCAGCGCTTGTCGCCACCCCAGGCGTCCGAGGAAGTCCGCAAAGGGTTCAACAACGGCCTCGCGCAGGGTGCGTGGCGCACCCGGCGGGACCGGAGGCTCTTTGATAACCAGCGTCATCGCCAGCCCGGGCAGCATGAACAGCGCCGTGATCGCATACACCAGCGGCCACGGCAAGTGGTCCGCCAGCACGAACGCAAGTGAGCCCGGAATCAACCCCGCGACTTTGTATGCGTTCACATGGATTGCGGTGCCGAGCCCCAGCTCTATATCGAGCAGGATCTCGCGACGATAGGCATCCAGCACGACATCCTGGCTCGCGCTGAATAACGCGGTGATCGCGGCCAGAATGGCAATCGATCGCAAATCCGTCGCCGGTGAAAAGGTACCGATCAACCCGATTGTCAGCAGCAGGGCGCATTGCGTGATGAACATCCACCCGCGGCGGCGTCCAAGCCACGGGACACTGAAGCGATCCAGCAAAGGCGACCAGAGAAATTTCCAGGTGTAGGGGAATTGAATCAGCGTGAAGAGCCCAATAGCCGTGAGCTGCACGCCCTCGGAGCGCAGCCAGCCCGGCACCAGTGTGAGCAGCACATACAGCGGCAGACCGGAGCTGAAGCCGGTGAACACGCAGATCAACATCCTGCGCGTGAACAGCACCTGCCACACGGACGGCTGCGCGTTGAGCGCTGACTCGGCTATGGCCGTTGACCCTTATCGAACCGATACACCGCTAAAGAGCCTCGCAGATTCGGCCACAGGCTGACGATGCGACCACGATCCATGACCGCCCGCTCGAGGATGCGCACGCCATGCTCGGCGCAGAAGCTCTCGAAATCGCCGATGGTGAACAGATGCACATTAGGCGTGTTGTACCACTGATATGGCAGCGAGCGAGAGACCGGCATGTGGCCGCCGAGGAACACCTGCAAGCGGTGCCGCCAATAGCCGAAGTTGGGAAAGGTGACGATCCCTTCGCGCCCTACCCGCAACATCTCCCGGATGATCTGCTCGGTGTGGCGCACCGCTTGCAGCGTCTGCGACAGGATCACATAGTCGAATGAGCCCGACTCGAAGCCCGACAAGCCGGTTTCCAGATCGCTCTGCAAGACATTGACGCCGTTCCTCACGCTCGCCAGCAGCTTTGCATCATCGATCTCGATACCGTAGCCGGAAGCACCGCGCTTGTCTTTCAAGAAGCGCAGCAGAGACCCGTCGCCGCAGCCCAGATCCAGCACTTGCGCATCGGGCCGCACCCATTGCGCGATCGCCTCGAAATCGGCGCGGCCGGAAAGGGCGCTCTCGCGATCCGCGCTATTCATCGGTACTCAGCCGATGTCGATATTGTCGAGGTACGCGCGCAGCAGATCATGATAGTGCACGTCGTCCATCAGGAACGCATCGTGGCCATGTGGCGCTTCGATCTGCGCATAGGAAACGTTCAGGTGGTTGTCCACCAGAGCCTTGACGATCTCGCGCGAGCGCGCGGGGGAAAAGCGCCAATCGGACGTGAACGACACTACCAGAAACGCCGCTCGCGCACCGCTCAGCGCCTGCGTAAGGTCACCGCCGTATTTGGCCGCCGGATCGAAATAGTCGAGCGCCTTGGTGATACGCAAGTAGGTATTGGCGTCGAAGTAGTCGGAGAACTTGTCGCCCTGATAGCGCAGATAGGATTCGATCTCGAAGTCGACATCGAAGTTGAACTTGAGCGAGCCGGTGCGCAGCATGCGACCGAACTTTTCTGCCATGGCATCATCGGACAGGTAGGTGATGTGCCCCAGCATGCGCGCCAGCCGCAAGCCGCGCCGCGGCACCACGCCATGCGCGTAGAAATTACCGCCGTGAAAATCGGGATCGGTCATGATCGCCTGGCGCGCGACTTCGTTGAACGCTATGTTCTGCGCCGACAACCTGGGGGCCGCGGCAATCACCAGGGCGTGCGCCACGCGATTGGGCTGATCGATGGTCCACTGCAACGCCTGCATGGCCCCCAGGCTCCCACCCATCACAGTTGCAAAGCGTTCGATACCCAGATGGTCGGCCAGTCGCGCCTGCGCGGCAACCCAGTCTTCTACTGTGACCACGGGAAACTCGGCACCCCACGGCGAGCCTGTCTTCGGGTTGATGCTGGCGGGACCGGTCGAGCCGTGGCAGCCGCCCAGATTGTTCACACCGACCACGAAGAACTTCTCGGTATCGACCGGTTTGCCCGGGCCTACCAGGTTGTCCCACCACCCGATATTCTGGAGATCATCGGCATACACACCAGCCACGTGGTGCGCCGCGTTCAACGCGTGGCACACGAGGACGGCATTGCCGCGCGAAGCATTGAGCTTGCCATACGTCTCGTAGGCAAGCTCATAGCGATCGATCACCGCGCCGCTACGCAAGTGGAGCGGCTCATCGAACTGCGCTTTCTGCGCAACGACCACACCGACCGAGTCGGGAGCATTCATGTGCGAGTGGGGAACTGCAGCGTTCAACCAGCAGGCTCAGGAGCACGGGCGCGCGCGAGCCGGCGCACGACCTGACGCACCGCGTCCTGCCGCATATCCAGGACCAGAGTGCCTTGTTCGTTTTCTTTGGCAAGGACCTCCGTGTCGTCGTAGGTCATATCGCGGCTCAGCGAGATCTCGGTCGGGGCGATCCATTGGTGGTGATCGCGATCGCGCAGACTGAAGGACAGTCGGTAGTGCAGCAGGAGCTCGTTCACCTTACCGGCCGTGGAAAGCGCAACGATCTGCGATTCCTGTTGCTCGGAGATGATCTCCAGGATCACTTGCGCTTGCTCGGGCCGGTCCACCAAGCGCGTATGGCTGTTGCCGGCCAGATAGCGCTTGAGCTCCGCCCCGAAGCTGGAAAAATTAGGCGCGGCCACGTAAAGCGTGTCGAAAGGCAGCTCGGGGGGCCGGCTCAGATGAAACCCGCAGCCGCTCACGGCAAGCGCGCCCAATGTGAGCAGCAGCACCAGGCGGCGCGGAAGTGCCTGCAACACGGTTTCGCTTCTCATAGCACGATATTGACCAGACGGCCGGGTACCACCACTACTTTTTTCACCGACTTGCCCTCGATATATTTTTGCGCCAGCGCGCTTGTAACCGCCAGCTTTTCGACTTGATCCTTAGCCGCCGCGCTCGGAACGCGCAGTGTGCCGCGCGTCTTGCCGCCGATCTGCAGCACCAGCTCGATCTCATCCTGCTTGAGCGCCGCCTCGTCGGCGATGGGCCACGCGGCGCGAAACACGTCATGCCCCCCTGTGCCCGTCCCCAGGCTCAGCTCGCGCCAGAGATGGTACGTGATATGCGGCGTGATCGGTGCCAGCAGGCGCAGGAGAATCGACAGACTCTCGCGGACTACCGGAATGAGCTGCGCGGTGAAAACCAGATCGGCCCCGCCCGCCGGCCGGCTCGCCCGCTCGAGCGCGTTCAGGATCTTCATCGCCGCAGAAACGACGGTATTGAACTGAAACTTTTGAAAATCGTAGTTCGCCTGTTTCAGCACGGCGTGCACTTCGCGTCGCAGGTCCGAAAATGCCCCGGCTGCACCGTCGAGTGAGGCAGCGGCATGAGTGGCCTGCTGAAACTGGGCGCAGAAATTCCACAGCCGCTTGAGAAAGCGGAATGCTCCTTCCACCCCGGCGTCGGACCACTCGAGCGTTTGCTCGGGAGGGGAGGCGAACATGATGAACAAGCGCGACGTGTCCGCGCCGTACTCGTCGATCAGTGCTTGCGGATCGATGCCGTTGTTCTTGGACTTGGACATGGTGCCCACGCCGCCGGACTCCACCGGCTGCCCATCGCTCTTGAGGCGCGCGCCGATGCGCTGACCGCGCTCGTCCGCCACCAGCTCGACATCGGCCGGGTTGTAGTACGTGATGCGTCCAGCTTCGCTCTTGCGCGAGAAGATCTCGTTCAAGACCATCCCCTGCGTGAGCAGATTGGTGAACGGCTCGTCGACCTGGGTGAGTCCCAGGTCGCGCATGACCTTGGTCCAGAAGCGCGAGTACAGCAGATGCAGGATGGCGTGCTCGATGCCGCCGATGTACTGATCGACCGGCATCCAGTAATCGACCCGCTGATCGACCATCGCTTGGGAGTTGTCGGGACAGCAGTAGCGCAGGTAATACCAGGACGAGTCGACGAAAGTGTCCATGGTGTCGGTCTCGCGCCGGGCT
>JBGQKF010000025.1:0-19574 GCA_041499435.1 Gammaproteobacteria bacterium | reverse complement strand
CCTTGATAGCGCCCAGTCCGTAGCGCACCTGCTTCTGATCAACTGGGACGAAGCGGTACTCTGACGCGTTGATATCGGGCGGCAGGACCTTGAGCCCGCTATCCAGGGCGTCCTCAAAGAACTGATGCACCTTGTCGGTGTCATCCATCACCGCGGACAAGTTGGCTGCTGCGAAGGCTGCAGGATAGTGCGCCTTCAGGTACGCGGTGTGATAGGCGACCACCGCATACGCCGCCGCGTGGGACTTGTTGAAGCCGTAGCCGGCGAACTTCTCCATCAAGTCGAACAGCTGCGTCGCCTTGTCGCGAGTGAGCCCGTTGCCTTGCGCGCCCGCGACGAAGATGTCGCGGTGCTGCGCCATTTCCTCGGGCTTCTTCTTGCCCATTGCACGGCGCAGCAGATCGGCAGCGCCCAGCGTGTAGCCGCCGATCACCTGCGCAATCTGCATCACCTGCTCCTGGTACACCATGATGCCGTAGGTCGGTCCCAGGATCGTCTGCAGGCGCGCGTCGAGATAGTCGACGCGCTGCCGCCCATGCTTGCGCTCGATGAACTCGGGGATGAGCTCCATCGGCCCGGGCCGGTACAGCGCGACCAGTGCGATGATGTCTTCGAAGCGGTCCGGTTTGGCTTTCTTCAGAAGATCGCGCATGCCGCGCGATTCGAACTGGAACACCGCGGTGGTATTGGCGCTGGCGAAGATGCGATAAGCGGCCGGATCGTCGAGCGGGATCTCTTCGAGCTTGAGCGTGCTTGCGGGATCGAGCCGCCGGATGAAGCGCAGCGTCCAGTCCAGGACGGTGAGCGTAGTGAGGCCCAGGAAATCGAACTTCACCAGGCCGACGGCTTCCACATCGTCCTTATCGAACTGGCTCACGACGTTGTCGGTTCCTTCCGCGCTGTAGAGCGGGCCGAAGTCGGTGAGCTTGCCGGGTGCGATCAGCACACCGCCGGCATGCATGCCGACGTTGCGTGTAAGACCCTCCAGGCGCTCGGCCAGCTCGAGCAGCTCGCGCACCTCTTCTTCCTTCTGCTCGCGCTCGGCGAGCAGCGGCTCCATCTCGCGCGCCGCCTTGAGCGTGATCAGCTTGCCGGGCTGGAACGGGATCAACTTGGCGAGCTGGTCGCAGAAGTTGTAGGGCAGATCGAGCACGCGGCCGACGTCGCGCACCACCGCCTTCGCCGCCATGGTGCCGAAGGTCGCGATCTGCGAGACGCTGTCCGCGCCGTACTTGTCGCGCACGTACTCGATGACGCGGTCGCGCCCATCCTGGCAGAAGTCGATGTCGAAGTCGGGCATCGACACGCGCTCGGGATTCAAGAACCGCTCGAACAGCAGGTCGTAGCGCAGCGGGTCCAGATCCGTAATGCCGAGCGAGTAAGCCACGAGCGATCCGGCACCCGAGCCACGTCCCGGTCCGACCGGCACACCATGGCGCTTTGCCCAGTTGATGAAGTCGGCGACGATCAGAAAGTAACCCGCAAACCCCATCTTGATGATGGTGCCGAGCTCGTGCTCCAGCCGTTCGCGATAGCGTGGCTCTTCGGCCGCACGCTGTTGCAAATCCACGAAGAGCTGTTGCAACCGCAGCGTCAGGCCCGCGCCGGCTTGATCGTGCAGATACGCGTCCAGCCCTTGCCCCTCCGGCGTGGGGAACAGCGGCAGCTTGCTCTTCCCCAGCTCGAGCTCGAAGTTGCAGCGCTTCGCGATCTCGACGCTGTTGGCGAGCGCGGCCGGAAGATCCGCGAACAGCTGCGCCATCTCCGCCTGCGTCTTCAGATACTGATCGGGCGTGAACAGGCGCGGGCGGCGCTGATTGGCGAGGATGTAGCCCTGGCTGATGCACACGCGTGCTTCATGTGCCTTGAACTCATCCGGTGTGACGAACTGCACCGGATGCGTGGCCACCACCGGCAGGCGCAAACTGCCTGCGAGGCGGACGGCCCGCTGCAGATGCGGCTCGTCTTCGTTGTGACCTGAGCGTTGGACTTCGATGTAGAAACGGTGCGGGAAGAGATCGGCCCAGCCACGCGCCAGATGACCGGCGGAAGTGATGTTGCCAGCCAGCAACGCACTGCCGACATCGCCATGTCGTGCACCCGACAGCGCGATCAGGCCCTCGGTCCCCGACTCGTCGAACCATTCCTTGGCGATCTCCGCACGGCCGCGGTGCTGATTGGTACGGTAGGCGCGCGTCAGCAGGTCAGACAGGCGCAGATAGCCGGTCCGGTTCTGGCACAGCAGCAGCAGCCGGTGCGGCTTGTCGCGATCCTGCGGGTTCGTCATCCAGACGTCACAGCCGACGATCGGCTTGATGCCATGGGCGCGTGCCGCCTGGTAGAACTTCACCAGCCCGAACACATTGGCAAGATCGGTCAAGGCAAGCGCGGGCATGCGATCGGCGCTGGCATGAGCAACGGCATCGTCCAGGCGGACGATGCCGTCCGAGATCGAGTATTCGCTGTGCAGGCGCAGATGGATAAACTGGGGCGTCACGCCCGCAATTCTACG
Source organism: Gammaproteobacteria bacterium (assembly GCA_041499435.1). GTDB lineage: Bacteria > Pseudomonadota > Gammaproteobacteria > Burkholderiales > SHXO01 > SHXO01. Next base: position 17,062 of record JBGQKF010000025.1, on the reverse strand, counting down.
ACGGGTGGGCCGGCTTTTTGCGCCCGCCTGGAATCCCTTGCCTGACGCGGCATTCGCGACGGTGGTGCGTGGCAAGCGCGTTGGCGGGCGCCATCCCGGCTATACTGCCGCGCCATGATCACGTGCCGCAAGGCTATCTGCAAAACAGCATGTCGATGACCGTGCGCCAGCATCGCGAGGTCGATCCGCAGATGGGTCAGGAATGATGAAGCCGAGCCAATCTCATATCGTGCACGTACGCGGCTTGCGCTATCACGTGCGCACCTGGGGCGAGCCGTCGAACCGCAAGCTCGTGCTCCTGCATGGCTGGATGGATGTGTCGGCGTCTTTTCAGTTTCTGGCCGACGCGCTCGTGCGCGACTGGTACGTGATTGCTCCCGACTGGCGCGGCTTCGGTTTATCGGAATGGGCGAGCGGCGGTTACTGGTTCCCGGACTACATCGCTGATCTAGACGTGCTGCTGCGCGAGCTGGCGCCATCCGAACCGGTGCACCTCGCCGGTCACAGCATGGGTGGCAATGTCGCCGGCCTGTACGCGGGCATACGCCCGGCGCGCATCGCAAGCCTCACGCTTCTGGAAGGATTCGGATTGCCGCGCACCGAGTCCGCCGCCGCGCCCGATCGCTATGCAAAGTGGCTAACGGAAATCGCCGATCCGCCCGGGTTCAAGCCCTACGCCTCGCTCGACGAAGTCGAAGCCCGCCTGCGCCAGAACAATCCGCGGCTCACGCCTGCGCGCGCCCGTTTCCTCGCACCGCACTGGGCCAAGCAACTTCCCGACGGCAGCGTGGTCCTGCGCAGCGACCCGGCACACAAGATGGTCAACCCGGTGTTATATCGGCTCGAAGAAGCGCTCGTGTGCTGGCAGCGGATCACCGCGCCCGTGCTCTGGGTGTGGGGCGACGGCGAATGGCTGCGCAGGTGGCTGCGCGGCAACGAGTCCGATCTCGAGCAGAGGCGCGCGGCATTCCGCAACCTGATCGAACACACCATCCTCGATGCCGGGCACATGATGCATCAGGATCAGCCCGAGCAACTGGCGCACGTCCTCGAGGATTTCATGACGCCCTCTACCACGAATACGTAGGGCAGACGCAGGCGCCGGCCACGATCGAGTCAGCAGGAATACGATAACGCCGAGGTGCAGGAGAAGGCCTCCCGCGCGAGCGTCGGAGCGCAACGCGCTCTGTTACTCGATGCGGAGGCGATCGAAAAGCCCGGACAGCCGAAGGTGAAGCCGCCCGCGAGCAAACCCGCGATCTTTGTGTTGAGCCCGATTCTTCCGTACATCTTGAGCGCAATAGTGCTCTTCGTGGGTGTCTTCATCGCATACAAAGCGGTGAGTGCGTTCACGCACGCGATAGAGGATCCGCTGAAGCAATTTCTGCTGCACAGCTTGATGGGTGTGCGAGTGAAAACCAGTCCCGACGCCGGCATGGCATTGATACTCGACATCGCCGGAGTCACGGCCTTGATCTTCAATGCCTGCCGAATCCGCAATCAAGTCGCGCAGGCCGAAGCGTTCCAGCGGCAGACGTTGTACGAGTATCAGCGCTCCATCATCAGCGCATTCGAGGTTCTAGTCTGGAATACGAACGTGCTCGCCCTCCACCAGGACGTCGTCTCCGACCTGAAACAGCGCGGGGTAGTTTTGCCGGATGACCTGCACCGTACCATCGCGACGCTGCACTTCGATCAGCCAGTAGTCCCTCTGCTTCTGCACCAGAAAGCTCGGCTGGTTGATCGGAGGAACATGCGGGTCATAAGCGCCGAACGGCGGGTTGCGCCTGAGCGGGCCCTGCACCGGAATCGAAGGGGGCGATTCCAAGCTGTAGGGATGTCGTATTGCGATCACCGTCGCACAGTTCGGTAACGTGCAGATCCGAGCCACGGATTCGCCGGCTGACTCGGCCAGCACTTTGCGCGGCTCGCTGCGTAGCGCGTCATCTGCTCGAAGCCAATGCCCGGATATCGCCAGGAGAACCGCGGCGAAGGTCAGGATCCAAACCGCACTTGGGTGACCGATGAACATGAAAATGTGCGCCCCAATGTAAGCTCGACGCGTGTACCGTACGTGCTTGGGACACTGCCACCCCAGGTGCAGTGTCCCAGCTTCAACGCAGCACTGTCGCTGAGCGGCTTCAGCGACGTAGATCAAAATCTTGTCTAGCTCATTTCAACGCGGGGCAGGCGCACACCAATGTGCGTATCGGGGTCTTGTCCTGTGGAACCGAAGCCGGCCCCGGATGACTAAACCTTCTACGCGTGCCACCGCGATGGGATCGCGACCAGCGGACGCGACATACCGACCAGAGCCGATCTCCCTTTAGGCCCCGGGGTTCCCCTCCCTCACCCGGGACCTGGGCGGCGGGCTGCAAGGCTCGCCGCCTCTTCTCTATCACCGGCCGCGTGGCGCGTACCCGTTCAGGCAATCGTTGACCAGTTGCTTGGCGAAGCGTGAGTCGAGCTTCGCATGCTGCACCAGCAAACGGTACCAGACGGCCCCCAGCAGCATATCCGTCATCACGACCAGATCGGCGTCGGCACGCAACTGTCCCCGCGCAACCCCCCGCTCGAGCACCTGCATCAAGGCATCCCGGCGCTTCGCGATCAACACATCGCGCAGAATCTCCAGAAATCCCGGGTCGTAGACGGCATCGGCCATCAGACCGCGCATAGTGGGGCCGGAGATATCGTTCAGTCGCTTGCATGCGCCGCAGAAGAAAGACTCGAGGTCCGCGGTCACATCACCCTTGTCGGGCATCGGCAGCTTGCTCGCCGAGTGGTTGGCATACGCTTCCAGCACCAGCTCGGGTTTCGACTTCCACCAGCGATAAATGGTCTGCTTGCCCACGCCTGCATGGCGGGCAACGCCTTCGATCGTCAGCGCCCCGTAACCTTCCTTGTCCAGGATGTCCAGCACCGCGCCCAGCACCGCCTCATGGGAGTCCTCACTCCGCGGGCGCCCCCGCACGGGTCGCACCTCGGCCTCGGCGCTATCCAGCTCGTCTTTGCTCGAATTGTGTGTGGGTGGCATGATCTCGATCTGATGGTCTTGAGCGAATCGAATCCAGCCGGAGTTTACAAGACGCGCGGCCGTTCTGTCGCAGATCGGATGAAATTTAGAGGCCTCTCAAGCCCAGCCGCCTCGTAGCACTGCTGTCATTTTCCAACCGGGAGGAAACATCATGAAACAACCGTTGTCGCGTTGTGTGCAATTGGCCGTGTCGCTGCTGGCGATTGCGTTGTATACCGGTCCGGCCTCGGCCGATACTGAACAGGAGATCAATCAGATCGAAGATCGCCGCTACGACGCGATGGTCGCGGTCGACACACAGGCGCTGGCGCAGATCCTCGCCGATGAGTTCGTGTATCACCAGCCCACGGGGAATGTCGCGACCAAAGCCAGTTATCTCGAGCAGATCAAGTCGGGCCGCGTGCAGATCAAGAGCTTCGAGCGCTACGGGGTGGCTGTGCATGCGTATGGCGACACGGCCACTGCGATGGGCTCGACGCGCCTGGACATCGTGCTCGAAGGTCAGCCGCGCAAAGTCGATCTCGCTTACTTGAATATCTGGGTAAAGCGCGACGGCCGCTGGCAGCTGGTCGCACGCCAATCGGCGTTCAAGCCCGCGCCGAAATAAAGCCAGAGGCACTAGAAGCCAATAAGATGGAGATAGCCGCCGCGAGCTCCGTTTCTGTCTTTCTCTGTGCCTCTGTGCTCTTTCGTGCCTCTATGTTGGGTTTAGATGCGCAGCGACGGCGAGCGCCTGAGCAGAGCCACCGAGCCCCATAACGTCAAAGCGCCGCTCGCGCAGTACGCCGCGGCGTAGCTGTCGCTCACCCGCACGATCAGGAGAAACAGGAGCGGCAGAATCACCACGCCCGCATACGTCATTGCCAGCGACGCGCCGGTGGCCGCGCCCGCTTCCCGCGCGGGCACGATGTGCGCGACTTCGGCCAGAAACACCCCATTCCATCCCACCGCGGTCGCGCCGAAGAAGAGGCTTACAACGATCACCGCAGCAGTGGGCCAATGCGGGGTGATCGCCGCAGTCAGTGCCGCAGCGGCGGACATGCTTATGCCCAGCCAGCCGAGCAGCGGGCGGGCATGCCACCGATCGGCAACGATGCCCCACAGGATGCGCCCGGCGATGCCCGCCGCCATGGCGGTGGACAGTGCGAGGCCGGCCGCGGCTAATCCGAAGCCGATGCGCTCATGCAGATAGATCACCAGATAGGAGGCCAGGCAGTTCTGCATGCCGGCAAACATGAATGCGGCGACCGACAATTCCCACAGGCGTCGATGCCGAAGCAACATGCGCAGCGCCGATCGCATCGAGGGCCGCGCGATGAGACCCGCGCTACGCGCGCTCTCCATGCCCGGGCGCAGAGGTTCCAGGCCGACCGTCAGAACAACGCAGGCGGCGCACGCGCTCAACGCGGCCCACCGCCAGCCGTAGACGGCGACGAGCGCAGGCAGGATGGCGCCCGCCAGTGCGCCCCCGATCGGCACACCGGTCTGCTTCAGCGAAAAGATGAAAGCGCGCAGACGCTGCGGTGCGCGGTCGGCAAGAATGCTGGAGCTCGACGGCGTGACCAATCCGTACCCCAGTCCGATGATCAAAGCCCCCAGCACGATGAGCATCGCGTTGGCCGATGTCATGACCGCCAGCCCGGCTGCGCACAGGAGCAAGCTCAGCTGACTCGTGCGCAGCGCGCCATGCCGTGCGATGGCCGGGCCGGAACGCAGCGCCGCGAACGTCGCGGCGGCGAAGATCAGCGCTGTGACCACACCGACCGCGCTGGCGTGCACGCCGACTTGAGCTTGCGCGGCTGGAGCCACCACCGGAGGTACATAGAGGACCAGCGCCGCCAGCACCTGCACCGCCAGCGTGACGGCGAGTGAAGACCAGATGCTATTCACGGCGTGATTCGTGATTGGTGATTCGTGATTGGTGATTCGTAGTAAGTGAAGAGGTGAAGAGGTGAAGAAGTGAACCGGTGAGGCCGTGGGCATCTCCGAAATCGTCTCCTGTTCACCTTTTCACCTGTTCACCTCTTCACGCTTCACCTTCACTTAGCCTTCTGCAACGCCTGATCCAGGTCCCACAGGATGTCGTCGATGTCCTCGATGCCAATCGACAGCCGGATCATGTCGGACGTCACGCCGGCTTTGATCTGCTCTTCTTCGGACAACTGGCGATGGGTGGTCGATGCCGGATGAATGACCAGGGTCTTGGCATCGCCGACGTTGGCGAGATGACTCATGAACTGCGCCGCTTCGATGAAGCGCACACCGGCGCTCTGGCCGCCTTTGATGCCAAACGTCATGATCGAGCCGGCGCCTTTGGGCAGATACTTCTGCGCAAGCTCGTAGTACGGACTGCCGGGCAGGCTCGGATAATTCACCCAGCTCACCTGCGGGTGCTGCTGCAGGAAGCTCGCCACGGCGAGCGCATTTGCCACATGCCGATCCATGCGCACATGGAGCGTCTCCAGTCCCTGCAGCAGCAGCCACGCAGACATCGGCGACATGGCCGGGCCGAGCGTGCGCATGGTCTCCATGCGCGCCTTCATCGTGTAGCCAAAGTCGCCGAAGGTCTCGAAGAAACGCACGCCATGGTAGCCGCGGGAGGGCTCGGTCATCCCGGGGAAGTTGCCGTTGTCCCAGGGAAATTTGCCCGATTCGACCAGCACGCCGCCGATCGTGGTGCCGTGGCCGCCGATGTACTTGGTGGCCGAGTGGATGACGATGTCCGCGCCGAACTCGAACGGGCGGCACAGGTACGGGGTAGCGAATGTATTGTCGATCACCAGCGGGATGCCGGCGTCCTTGGCGATGGCGGCTGCCGCCGTGATATCCAGCACGTTGATGCGCGGATTACCCGCGGTCTCGGCGTAGATCAGCTTGGTCTTGGGCGTGAGCGCGCGCTGGAAGTTGCGTGGATCGTCCGGGTCGACGAAGGTCGTATCGATGCCGAACTTGCGAAACGTCACGTCGAACTGCGAATAGGTCCCGCCGTAGAGCGTGCTCGCCGAGACGATGTGATCGCCCTGGTCGAGCAACGTGAGCAGAGCGCACATCTGCGCAGCCTGACCGGAGGCGGCTGCCAGCGCGGCGCGTCCGCCTTCGAGGGCCGCCACACGCTCCTCGAAAACTGCAACGGTCGGGTTGGAGATGCGCGAGTAGACGTTGCCGAAGGTCTGCAGATTGAACAGGCTCGCTGCGTGATCGGCGGAATCGAACACGTACGAGGTCGTCTGATAGATAGGCACTGCGCGTGCGCCGGTGGTCGGGTCCGGTATCGCACCGGCGTGCAGGCACAGCGTGCCGAAACCAAATTTGCGATCGGGCATTGGCGTGATCGAAAGTGAACGGTGAAGGAGTGAAAAGGTGAAGAAGTGAAGAGGTGAAAAGGTGAACAGGTGAACAGGTGAACAGGAGACGATCTCGGAGGTGCCCACGGCCTCACCGGTTCACCTCTTCACTTCTTCACCTTTTCACTTCTTCACCCCTCACCTCCACTAATAAGGAAGATACTGCGGCCGCTTCGCCGAGATAACCCTGGTGTTGACGCCGCACCAGCTGAGCCCACCGAACAGGCGGCCGTGCTCGATCTTCATGCAGCGGTCCATAACCACCTCCAGCCCGGCGGCGTGCGCCCGGGCCGCGGCTTCGTGATGGATAACGCCCAGCTGCAACCAGAGCACCTTCGCACCGATGGCTATGGCATCTTCGGCGAGCGCAGGAATCTCTTCGCTCTTGCGAAAGCAGTCGACCACATCGACCTTGAATGGAATGTCGCGCAGGCCGGAATAGCATTTTTCGCCGAGCACTTCCGGGTATTGCGGATTGACCGGGACGATGCGATAGCCGTGCTCCTGGAGATACTTGGCCGCAAAGAAGCTCGGCCGCCACCAGTTGGCCGACAGCCCCACGATCGCGATGGTCTTGGTCTCGCGCAGAATCCGGCGCAGGGTATTGATGTCTTCGTCCATAATCGGCGAAATGGCTGGCAAAGCTGGGAAGTCTAGCATGCGGGCCGCTGCCCACGCCGCGCAGTCGGGAGACGAGCGAGCGACGGGCGAGCACCGCCAACATCCGGCCCAGCTACGCTGGGCGCAGAACCTCAGTTCTTCAGAAGCGGCTCCACGATTTCCTGCAGCTCCGCGTAGGTGACGCGACCGCGCTTCGTCCAGGCGACCTTGCCAGTCTTGTCGAGGATGTAGAGTGTGGGCGTGCCGATGATGTCGCCGAAATTGTCGTCGGTCTTGTCGTCGTAGCGCCACGCCACGGGGAAGCTGTAGCCGCGCTCTTTGCAAACGTTGCGCAGCAGCTTCTCATCGTCATCGATGCTCACCGCGATCAGCTCGAAGCCCTTGTCCTTATAGGTATCGTAGAACTTTTGCCATTGCGGCATCTCCGCCTTGCACGTCGGGCACCACGTGGCCCAGAAATTCACCATCACCACTTTGCCCTTGAGCTGGGCGAGCGTCACCGGTTTGCCGTCGAGCAGCACCGTTTTCAATTTGGCGGCGTCGCCGACATCGGCGCCCGCGCTCAGCGCGAACGCCCCTATGGTAAGCAGGGCCAACAGCAGACTGTGTCGAAGAAGACGCACTGGATTCGTTGTCACTTGCAGCCTCGCATCGAAAAGGTTTCAACCAGTGTACCCGGAGTCGCACTTGCGCGCAGAATCTGGCTCACACTGCGCGCTCCTGGAGGATCCTCGCGATCGCGGTCAGCGTGCGCCGGGACACAAAGCGCGTGCCTGAAAGCCACCAGCCGATTCAGCACGCCCGGTATCGACCCGAAGAGTATGCTAACTTGGTCCGCATCAACACCAGGAAATCAGGAGCACTTCACGATGGCATCGCTTTTCTATCGCCCGCTTGCCGCAATCCTGCTTGCAGCAGGCTGCATCGGCACATGGGCCGCAAAACCTCAGCAGCCCGACCAGGACGCGATACGCAATCCGATCCAGGTGCCCGGCACGGCATGGGCATTCGATGGATTCCTGGTGACTGTTCCCGCGGACGCCGGCTGGTACTCGACAGCTAAGGATGCGCACTATGCGGACTTGTCCAAAGACTACGGCGCAGGTGTGAAGGCGGCGCTGGTGGTGGAAGCTCGCAAGCTGGAAGAAGCCGTCGGCAAGGAAGACGAGTTGCTCAAGCTGGTTCGCGAGGACCAGACTGCAGTCCCCGACTCCGCTATGAAGGTGCTCGACTATTCCGCTGAGCCGTTTGCGCCGAAAGGCGTGCTTTGTACGCGCTTTTCCGTGAAGTTCGATGACCGCCGCCCGAGCTTCGATGCGCCCGGTACGCTGTTGATACGCGGCATAGCTTGCGTACCTCCCGGGGAGCCTCAGGCGATCGTCACCGTGCGCTACGCGCAGCGCTCCGGCACCGGCGACTGGTCCTCGGCGGTGCGCGCTGCTGTGGACCCGGTGCTCGACAGCCTGCGCTTCGTGCCGGACGCGAACCAGGCGATCCGGCAGGCACGCGACGTGGTACGCAGCGATCATCCTGGCGACGCAATCGGGCTGCTCACACCTTCGGCTGAAGAGGGCGACGCCGAGGCCGCGCTGTTCCTCGGCAATCTTTACCTCTATGGCCGCGGCGTGACTCCGGATTATCAACTCGCGCGACGCTATTTGGAGGTCGCGTCGCGTGAGGGCCGGGTCGACGCGCTCTACAATCTCGGTGCGATGTACGACAAGGGTATCGGCGGCCAGCGCGACACGCAGCAGGCGCTGCACTGGTTCACCCTCGCGGCCGATCAGCGCGATGCTCAGGCCCAGCTCAACCTCGCGCTGATCTACATCAACGGCAACGGCGTTGAGCGCGATGTCGCGGTCGGCGAGCAATGGCTGCGCCGCTCAGCAGCCAACGGCAACAAGCGCGCGGAAGGTCTGCTCACCGCGGGCGGGTTTCGCAAGTAGTAAGCCCTCAGGGCGCCGATGCCGAGAGCTGTTTCATCGCGGCGTCGCGTTCGCTCTGCGGCAGCGCTGCGAGCCGTTTGACTTCTGCATAGAACACCGGCAAGTCTGCGCCACGACTGCGCAACAGAGCCTGAAACGCCGGCACCAGCTGCGTGTAGATCGCCACAGAGGCGAGCTGCGCATTGTTGAGCGGCTCGTCGAACCACCCGTCGTAGCCGCTGTAGCCGCCCCAGCTCTCCTTGAGCGCGAGATAGCCGGCGCGCATCTGCGCGAAAACCTGCACTTTGCGCGCGCGCATCGCTTCTGCAGGCAGCGGTTCTCGATACAGCTCTGCCAGCCGCGCACGATACTGCGCAACGATCTCCGTGAACCCTTGCCGGTGCACCTGAGCTTGCTCGAATACGCTCTTCTGCTCCGGCGTGCCATATGCGGCGAGCCAGCGTTGCACGCCCTCTTCCTCTACGGTCACGGCAAAGGATTCGTTGAAGGTGGTATCGTCTTTCGCGTAGGCCACTTGGTGCGCGAGCTCGTGGAAGATGAGCCGCGCGATCTCCGCGTCTGGATAACGGATGAACGTATTAAGCACCGGATCTTTGAACCAGCCCAACGTAGAGTACGCTGGAACCCCGCCGATGTATACGTCGAAGCCTTCCGTGCGCACCTCGGCTGCGAACCGCTTGGCATCCGCTTGAGCGAAGTAGCCCTTGTAGCCGACGCACCCGGCGAAGAGAAAGCACCATTGCCTGGGCTCGACGGAGAATTCCGGCGCAGCAAAAACATTCCACACCACATAAGGGCGCTGCAGATCGGCATAGCGCCGGTAACTCTCGTTGTCGGGAAGGCCCAACGCCTGGCTCGCGAAGTTGCGAATCTGCACCACGCGCTCGAGCTTGTGTTTAACCTCGGCACTCGTGGCCGGATCGGCGATCACCTCGGGAATCGGACGCGCCTTGTGGATCAGCTCCATCTGGCCGCTGATCGCTTGCGCGTAGTAGCCCAGCGTCGAACAGCCGCCGACGCTTAAGCACGCGAGCCCAAGCGCTGCCACCAGACGCATTCGATCAGCCGCGCGTGAAATGGCCTTGCTCCAGAAAGCTGCAGATCTGCCGCGCCACCCGGGCCGACACGATCATGCCGGAATGGCTCACCGGCAGGATGAGATGATCGCGCAGGCCTGACAGGCGCGTCTCGTCGACGCACACGGCGCCATCATGAGGTGCGGGCAGACGCATAAACAGCTGGCCCAACCCGAATCGCCGGGTGCCGGCGATCATGCCGACCTCAAAGGTTCGTGCGACGGTGAGCCCGCGTTCAGGTTGCCACTGCAGTATGGCCTTGCCGATGAGCGCGCGTCCGGTTTTCCATTCGGCGAGCCGTTGCGCGGTGCGCGAACCGGCGCAAGGCGTAGCCAGCAGCACGACCCGACCGACCGGAAGATCCGGGTGCAGGGCCAGCATGTCCAGCACGACCAGGCCGCCCAGACTATGCGCAACGACATGTACCGGACTCGTGCGCAACGCGCTCACTGCGTGCGCGAGCCGGGATGCAATCTCATCGAGCGGGAGCCGGATAGACGGATATGAAAACGCGAACGTGCGATAGCCGCACCGCGCAAGCTGAGCGCGCTGCAAAGCGCACACCGCGCCGGTCATCCACAGCCCGTGCACGACGATCACTGTGCCGCGAGCGGACGCACCGGGCTGGGTGGATTGCGAAGTCTGCGGTGGAGTCAAAACGAAAGGAAGCGATACCGGTTTTTGACCATTATAGTCGAGCGCTCGAGTGGTATTTGCCGATCGCAACGCAGCGGCTGCCCACCGCCTTGCGCTCTCAAGATCGCGCTTGTCAGATCACGCCGCGACGTTGCCGGATCGCCACCGCCAGCGCCCGAGTAGCCCGGCGCTACACGCTGTACCCATGCCGGCTCACCAGCAAGCGCGTGCGTCTCAACGGATGCGTGCTGCTACGGGGCGTCCTCATGAATATCCAGGCTAGGTCGACGTCTCGGGCAATTGTTGCGAGAATGCTCGCGCCTGCCAAGCCTCGGAAGCTTTATTTTGCAGGGATGAACCTGTGAGCCTTGAAGCGGTGCTGACCGTGATCCGATCGATGCTGCGCTCGCATGCCGCTGCCGCCGCCTAGCGCACTGCTCCTCGCCCCGGTGGTGGTGTTGATTGCCTATATGGTTCTGGCAGTCAGCGGCTTCGGCTCAGCTCTCATCTCGATCCCCCTGCTCGCATTGCTGCTGCCGGTAAAGCTGGTCATCCCGCTGGTGCTCGTGGTGGACTTCATTGCCACCGCCACCACCGGGTTGCGGCTGCGCAAAGACATCGCTTTGCAGGAGTTGAAGCCGATCATCCTGCCGATGATGCTCGGGCTGCTCGCCGGCGTGACACTGCTGGTGCAGCTGCCCGCGCGCTGGATTCTGGTCGCTCTGGGGATGTTCATCACAGGCTACGGGCTGTACCAGCTCCTCTCGCGCAGCCGCACGCGTTCGTATTCGAAGTGGTGGTCGCTTCCGGTGGGGCTGAGCGGCGGGGTCATCAGCGGGTTGTTGGGCATGGGCGGCCCGATGTACGTAATCTATCTGAGCGGTCGTATCGCGGAACCCGCCCGGCTGCGCGCAACGCTGTCCACCATGTTCACGCTCAATACCGGCGTGCGCCTCGTTCTGCTTCTGTTGTCCGGCTTGCTCCTGCAGCGAGAGGTCTGGGTCGCGGTCCTCTACCTGCTGCCATTCATGGCGCTTGGACTGTTCATCGGTCACCGGCTGCATCTGCGGCTGACGCCAGCGCACATTGCACGGGTGATCAGTGTGCTCCTGCTGCTGACCGGGGTATCGATTCTCGGTAAAGGATTCATGTCGATGTGATGGGAGCCGGCATGATGGGAGCCGGCACCTGTCGGGAGCCGACAGTCGGGAGCCGGCACCTGTCGGGAGCCGGCACCTTGCCCCTGCCGGCGCGGGACGATAACATGGGTATTGGACAAGAAGCCGAACAGATGCACCGCGTGTATCCCTCGGCAGCAGCCAAAGGAGGCTCAATTGCAAGAAGGCACTCAAGAAGTCACTCAAGAAGTCACAAAAGACAAGCTCATCGAAGATCTCAAGGTCGTCGCGCAGGATGTGGAAGAGCTGCTACGCGCTACCGCGAGCGACACTGGAGAAAAGATCGCTGCGGCACGGGCGCGCGCCGAGGAGTCGCTGCGCTCCGCACGCAAGCGCATGAACGAAGCATCCGATCAACTTGCTGAGCGCACGCGCGCAGCCGCCAACGCCGCAGATGACTACGTGCGCGACAATCCATGGCAGGCCGTGGGCATCGCAGCGGGCATCGGTTTCGTCGTCGGCTTATTGCTGGGACGGCGCTGACCAGAATGGCCAGCGCATCGCAAGGCAAGCCGCGCAGCGGACTGGTCGAGTCGGCAAAGTCGCTTCTGGGCACGCTGATCGCGATCGTTCACAACCGGCTCGAGCTGCTGTCCACCGAGATCCAGGAAGAGATCGGGCGCGTGGCTTTGCTTCTGCTGTGGGGCGCGCTCGCGCTGTTTTTTGCCTTCCTGGGCATTGCCTTCGTCGGCCTGCTCATCGTGATCGCAGTGTCGGACGAGCACCGGGTGCTCGCGGCGGGATTGATCGCGGCGTTGTTCCTCTTGACGGCAGTCGCTGCCGCACTGCTCGCTGCCCGCCAGATCGCAGCCAAGCCGCGCCCATTCGATGCCAGCTTGACCGAGCTCGCGAAGGATCGCGAGCTGCTGCAGCGGTGACCCCGATTTCCAGCTCGCTTGCCGCGCGACGCGAGGCGCTCGTGGCGCAGGCGCAGTTACAGCGCGCACAGTTGCAGGCCGCCGCTGCCGAGATACGGAAGCGACTCTCCTTCACCGATGGCGTATTTGCGCTCGCGGCAAGAATCAAGCGCCAGCCGATCCTGATCGGCACAATTGCGGCGGCTGCTGCGACGCTGCTCATCAGGCCGCGCGGCATCATGAAATGGATCGGTTACGCAGCCACCGCCTATTCGCTGGTGCGCCGCGTGCGCTCGCTTCTGCAGCGCTGAAACACCCTTCATAGCCGAACGGCAAATAACACGGCCGCATCTGCGGCCGCGTTTCACTTAATGCTCGAGTGTCTCAGTTGTGTACCGGGCCAGGCGCCGTGGCCGTGGACGAGCGCACCGTGGTGCTGTCGCGCGGCATGTTAGTGCGCGCAGCTACGTCCCGGTCCCAGGCGACACCGACCTGGCTGCTGGTCTGCTCGCGCTGCATGTTGGTACGCGCAGCCACATCCTGATCGAAGATCACACCGACTTTGGCATCTCCGGTGCTCAAAGCGCTCACGCGATCGGAGCCCGCCAGACCACCGGCCCGGCCATACCATTTGTCGACCGAGCGCAGATCGCCACTCGAGACGATGTCTGCAGCCCCGGCACTGCCGGCAAATGCGGTCGCGAGCGCGATCGCAGAAAGCAGAGGTTTCATGTTCATGCTCATCCCCATGTTGTGATGTTTCCAATCGCTGCACGTGACCAAAAGTCCCGTGCAACATCCGATTCGAGAGACCGGTGTGTGAGACACGGTCGTCGATGGGTCTCACTGTATGCCGCGCACGCAGCGCGTTCTTGAACACGCTTGCGCTCTTTTTGGATAATCTTGTGCCGGCAGGCCCGTCAAAAAAAAGCCCCGGCCAGCAAAGGGACGGGGCTAAACCTCACTCAGGGAGGAGACCTAAGCAACGTGAGCAGCGGCGCCGGCGATCGCTCGTTCGACGCGGGCTGTATTCGCAGCCATTGTCTGCCCTGGGCCGAGCCTTTCCCATACGCCTTTTGGCATAGCCCGACCAAATTCGGCGCACCTGCTTGGAGACCGGTGGGCCGAAACGCGGCGCACTACCGGCATTTAGAAGAAGGACTTCACGTTTACTTACTCATGGCAGCACCTGAACCCGGCATGAAACCTGCACCTCATCCAGCTCGGACCTACCTATTTCCATGTGCAAAACAAGGCGATGCGCAGTCTCGAGGAATACCGCGATCTGATCGACCGAGCGGAAGCTACTGCGGTGGCGCACCCGCTTTTGTACAAGGTTCAGCTCTCGCTGCTGGCTGCTCTGGGTATTGGCTATGTGCTCTTGCTTTCCGTAGTCGCCATCGGATGCGGGCTTTTCGTGGTCGGTCTGCTGCTGGCGGCAAAATCGTTCGCATTGATAAAGCTCGCTCTCCTGCCGCTCGGATTCGCCTACTTCCTCGCGCGCGCTCTATGGTTCAAGCTGCCCCCGCCGCAAGGCCGCCGTGTAACCGCGGTCGAGCTACCGGCGCTGTTCGCCGAAATCGAACAGGTGCGTCGGTCGGTCACGGCGAAGCCGGTGCACGTCGTGCTCATCACCCCCGATTTCAATGCCGCCGTCGTGCAGGTGCCGCGACTCGGGTTGCTGGGCCTGCCCAGGCGCTATCTCGTCATCGGACTGCCGCTGCTCGCCTGCCTGCCGCCCTATCAGGTACGCGCGGTCCTGGCGCACGAATTCGGCCATCTCGCACAGAACCACGCACACTTCAGCAACTGGATCTACCGCATCCGTGAGACCTGGTATCGCATCCTCGAAGGCATGCCGCCGTATCGCAAATCGCTCGCCGGCCTGTTCACGCGCTTTTTCGACTGGTACGCGCCTTACTTCAACGCGTACAGCTTCGCACTGGCGCGCGCCAACGAATATCAGGCAGATCGTGAAAGCGCTCGCGTCACCAGCCGCGAAGATGCCGGCGACGCTCTGGTCGCCGTCTACGCCAAGAGCGAATACATCGAGACGCGGTTCTGGGGCGAGTTCTACGGCCGCGCGGAGAAGCAGCCGGAGCCGCCGCAACATCCGTTCTCAGAGTACGTAACCGCGTTGCGCACTACACCCGCACAGCACTCGGCCGCAGCGCTGGCAGCGGTTTTGAAACGCGAGACCGGTCTGCATGATACGCATCCTTCGCTCAAGGACCGGTTGAACGCGCTCGGTGCGGTCCCGAACATCCCGTTGCCTTTTCAGCTCTCGGCCGCGCACGTGCTGCTCAAGGACAAGCGCCTGGAGCTGATGCATGAGTTCAATCAGGTGTGGCGCGAATCGATCGTCGGACCGTGGAAGGAGCGGCATGCGTTTCTGCAGGAGACTGCTCAGAAGCTCGCGCACTTCGAGACGACCTCGGCGAAGCGAGCACTTTCCGAAGCCGAGCACTGGGACTGTGCGTGCGCGACCGAAACGCTCAAGGGCGGGCGCGCTGCGCTGCCCCTGCTCGATGCCCTGCTCGAGCGCGCGCCCGGACACGCGGCCGCTTATTACGCACGCGGGCGCATTCTGCTCGAAGACAATCAGGAGCGCGGCGTAGCCGATGTGGAGCGCGCCATGCAGCTCGACGAATCGGCACGCGAATCGTGCTCGCAACTGCTCTACAGCTATTTCTACTCACGCAATCAGCTCGCGCGCTGCGACAAGTACCGCGACATCCTCTCGCAGGTGGCACGTGAGCGTCAGCTCGCCGCTCTCGAGCGCGCCACGCTCAAGCGCAAGGACGTGCTCGAGGCGCATGCGATCGCGGCCACGGGCCTGAAACCATGGATGGCGGCACTCGCACAGCAACCGGGATTGAAGCGTGCCTGGCTGGCGCGTCGGCGCGTATCCCATCTCGCGGCAGTGCCCGCCTATGTGCTGATCGTGGAGTTCGAGAGCTTCCAGTGGGTAAGCGACGCGATGATCAATGCTGTAGCCGCCTCGCTGCCCGGCGACGTAAGCTGCCTGGTCATGCACAGCTCAGCTCACCCTGGCGCGGCGCGCCGCGTGAAGCGCGTGCCTGGATCGCTGATCTTTTCCCGTTAACCCGCTGCCTGCCGCATAGGACGGAAGAACGCGCGTACTTCCTCCGCCAGCTTTTGCGGCTGCTCCAACGCAGCGAAGTGTCCACCCTTGTGTGCTTTGGTCCAGCGCTGGATGTTGTACATCGACTCGGCGAGCGCGCGCGGCGGACGCAATATCTCGCGCGGGAACTCGATGTAACCGGTGGGGACCGCCACGCGTGCACCCTCAGGAATCGGCCAGGGTCCGTGCATGCGCGCGTAGTAAGGCCAGAATGAAGAGCCGATCGCGCCGGTCACCCAGTACAACATGATGTTGGTGAGCAACTCGTCTTTGGTGAACACGCTTTCCACCTCGCCGCCGCAATCGCTCCAGGCGCGAAATTTCTCGATGATCCATGCGGCCAGCCCCACCGGCGAATCAGCCAGCGCAAAAGCGAGCGTCTGCGGCTTGGTGCCTTGGATCCACTGATAGCCGGTCTCTTCCTTCAACCAGTGGTTGAGCTGCTCGAGGTACCCTTTCTCCTCGGCAGAGGGATCGGTGAACATCTTGGGGTCGCGGCGTACCGCGAGCAGATTGACATGGATGCCGTGCAGGCGCTCCGGATACGACAGCCCCAGCCGCGATGTCACGAAACCGCCCCAGTCGCCGCCTTGCGCAGCGAAACGACGATAGCCGAGCACATCGCTCATGAGCCGCGCAAAGATATCCGCAATGCGCTCGACCCCGAAGCGCTCCTGCGCTGGACGAAACGAGAACGTGTAGCCCGGCAGAGACGGCGCCACCACCGTGAACGCATCGGCTGGATCGGCGCCGAACCGTGCCGGGTCGGTGAGCATGGGGATGATCTTATGGAATTCGAACACCGAACCGGGCCAGCCGTGCGACAACAGCAGAGGCATCGGCGCGGGTCCCTTGCCCTGCTCGTGAATGAAATGCACATCGATACCTTCCAGCGGCACGGTGAACTGTGCGAACGCGTTGAGCTTCGCCTCCTGGGCGCGCCAGTCGAAGCGCTCGTGCCAGTAGTCCACGAGCTCTCTCATATAAGCGAGGCTGGTGCCCGTGCTCCAAGGCGCGAGCGGTGGCTCGTCCGGCCAGCGCACGCGGGCCAGCCGTGTTTTCAGATCGTCCAGGACGAGTTGATCGACGTTGACGCGGTAAGGACGCGGCGCAAGCTCGGGCATGACAAAGCTCTCCTTGAGGTGATGCGCCGGATTGTTGACCTGAAGCGCGCACCCTGTCCAATACATCTTGGTGCTCACCAAACCGGTGGACAACGCGG
>JBGQKF010000024.1:0-19594 GCA_041499435.1 Gammaproteobacteria bacterium | reverse complement strand
GCATTCTCGTTGAACACATGCGCTTCGATCCCGGCCTGATCCAGCAGGTTTCGGATCAGGTGTGCATCGGGCAGGCTGGCGGCGGAATAAAGCTTTTTCAACTTGGCTGCAGAGAGCGGTCTGGAGTTACATCTTACCTCGACGGGAAAAAGGTGAAGAAGTGAAAAGGTGAAGAGGTGAAGGCGGCTCCGCCGCCGGATTCGCAAGACCTTCCCAGACGACTCTTTGAGGCAAGGACGAACGATCTTAGCGTTGCACTTGCCCGTTCACCTTTTCACTTCTTCACCTCTTCACCTAAAACAAGTCCATCTGCCCGTCCACACGCGGCGGCCGAAACCGCGTGCTATCGATATTCGGCGAGCGCCGCTCTTCGTTCAACCCGAATCGCTGGCACGCGTTGTGGAAGCGCTTGTTGATGAGCTCTGCGATCAGGCCGGTGCCGCTGTGACGCGTGCCGAAGTTGGGATCGTTTTCCTTACCGCCGCGCATCTGCCGCACACGGCTCATGACATGCGCGGCCTTCAATGGATAGTTGTGCTCGAGCCAGTCCTTGAACAGATCCTTCAACTCCCATGGCAAACGCATGATCGTATAACCAGCGCGCACCGCGCCGGCCTGCGCTGCCGCTTCGAGCACCGCTTCCAGACCATCATCGGTGAGAAAGGGCACAATCGGCGCCACCATGACGCCGGTCGGTACGCCAGCCGCGGCCAGGTTGCGGATCGCCTCGATGCGGCGGCGCGGTGCACTTGCACGCGGCTCCATGCGACGGGCGATGTCGTGGTCGAGCGTAGTGACCGAGACATACACCTGCGCGAGGTGCTTCTCGGCCATGGGGATCAGCAGATCGAGATCGCGCTCGACCAGCGCGTTCTTGGTGATGATGGCCACCGGATGGTCGCAGGCGGCCAGCACCTGCAGGATCTGACGCGTCACCTGCCAATCGCGCTCGATCGGCTGATACGGATCGGTATTGGCCCCTAGCGTGATGGACTCGCAACGATAGCCGGGCTTGGACAGCTCGGCGCGCAGCAGCTCTGCCGCATTGACCTTGGCGAACAACCTGGTTTCGAAGTCGAGCCCCGGCGAGAGCTCCAGATAAGCATGGCTCGGGCGCGCATAGCAATAGATGCAGCCATGCTCGCAGCCCCGATAGGGATTGATGGAGAAAGTGAAGGGGACATCCGGCGAGTCGTTGCGGGTGATGATGCTCTTTGCGTGCTCGGGCGTTACCGTCGTCTTCGGGCGGCCCGGCTCGTCTTCCTCGTGCGGCTGCCAGCCGTCGTCGAACACCTCGCGTTGCAAGGATTCGAAACGGCCTTCAGGGTTCAGCGTAGCGCCTCGCCCCTTGTGGGCAGCGCCATGGTCGCCAGTAACGGTCTTGAGCGGCATGCTGTAAATGTATACAGCTTGGGGCTGGATGTCCAGCCCCAAGCTGGTGAAGGGTGAAGGGTGAAGGGTGAAGGGTGAAAGGTGAAGGGTGAAGGGTGAAGGGTGAAGGGTGAAGAGTGAAGGGTAGGCGCGGTCGCGCCTTGACTAAATCTCCCTTGTATGTTTGATTTTAGGGTGTTGGTTACCATGATAGATGACGAGGCTGTGGAGCTTGTGGGCAAAGGGGTGCGCGGTGGGAAACGCATGGCGTTTTCCACGGCAAGCACCCCGGTTCGCCGCAGGCGAATTGTCCACAAATCCATAGCCTCTAGACTTTCGGCGCTTCAGCACGATACTCCCTGGGGACGCCAAGCCCGCGGGAGAGCAGGTCGCGATGCGCCGACTCTTACTTTCAACCCGAACGGTTGCTTGGGCCTTGAGCCCGCATTGACGCAAGGATGGGTATGAGCGAGAACAAGGTGGAGGTATTTGTAGGCATAGACGTCTGCAAGAGCACGCTCGATGTGCGAATCGAGCCGCCCGGGGAATCGTTTCAGGTTGCCAATGACGATGCGGGGATCAGAGGGCTTTGCACGCGGCTCAGTGAGCTTGCGCCCACGCTGATCGTGATGGAAGCCACCGGAGGGCTGGAAACGCGCGCGGCGGGCGAGTTGGCGGCACGGGGGCTGTGTCTGGCGGTGGTCAATCCACGCCAGGTGCGCGACTTTGCCAAGGCGAGTGGGCAGTTGGCCAAGACCGACCGCATTGATACACAAGTGCTTTGCGGCTTTGGACGGGCGATCCGCCCCGCGGCGCGCCCGATGAAGGAAGCGTTGACTCAGGAGCTCGATGATCTGGTGAGTCGTCGTCGGCAGCTCGTTGAGATGCGTGTGCAGGAGACTCTTCGGCTTCAAGGGGCCTCCAAGGTGCAGGCCAAGAGCGTGAAGGCGCACATCGTGTGGCTTGACAAGCGCATCAAGTCGATCGAGACCGATCTGGGCACACGCTTGCGCAGCTGCGATGCATGGCGGGTCAAAGACGATCTGTTGCTCAGCATTCCGGGGGTCGGTGAGATCACCAGCCGCTCTGTGCTCAGCCGCTGCCCTGAGATCGGGCGACTGAACCGTCGGGAGATCGCCAAACTCGTGGGGATCGCTCCTCTGAACAACGACAGTGGGAAATACCGTGGGCAACGCCACATCTGGGGCGGTCGCGCGGATGTGCGCAGCGTCCTGTACATGGCCACGGTAAGCGCGATCCGCTGCAATCGGGTGATCAAGGCTTTCGCCGAGCGGCTCAAGAGTGCCGGCAAGGCTCCTAAGGTGGTGATCGTCGCTTGCATGCGCAAGCTGCTGACCATCATGAACGCCATGATCAAAAGCAACACGCCTTGGACTCCAAAAATCGCTTGACAGCAAACACGGTTGCTCTCCCCCGTCACCGGGAGAGGGCCGGGGTGAGGGAGATCACTCTTCACCCTTCACGCAGTTACTTCACCCCCATCATCTTCAGCGCTCCCTTGAACAGCGCGCTCTGGGGATCGGCGAACCGGTCGAGGATGGTGAAGTGGTTGTCTTCGGGGCAGGGGAAGTCGTCCTTGATCACGGACTTCCATTTCGTGCGGATCAGTCGGTTCTGCTCGTGGAAGCCTTCCTGCTCCTTGCCGCCAACCGCTGTGTACAGCGGCGCATTGGTCGCGGGCGGCATGTACACCGGGCTCACTCGCCGCGCCTCGCTCGGGGTCAGCTGCACGTCAATGTTGACCGACGGCGTGTTCATCACCGGCTCCACATCGTAGACTCCGCTGATCGACAGGCCGCCCTGCACCACTTTCCCGGGCAGATCGGGGGAGAATTTGGGCCACAGCGCAGCAAGCGCTATCGCGGTAAGGTGCCCACCGGCGGAATGGCCGGAGACGAAGAGCCGGTCGCGCGGCGCACCGAAGTTGGGTCCGTTGCGATACAGCCATGCGCACGCCTGAAGCACCTGCAGCACGATGTCCTGCACATGCACCGCAGGACACAATGCATAGTTGATCGAAGCCACGGTTACGCCGCGCTCGACGAACGGCGGCGCCACGAAGCTCTGGATGCTCTTGTCGAGCGCCCGCCAATACCCGCCATGGATGTAGATCAGCAGCGCCTGGCTCTCGCCTTTGGCGCGGTAGATGTCCAGCTTCTGCATCGGATCGGGGCCGTACGCGACATCGTTGTACGCACGCACAGCAAGCGTCTGCTGCGCCTGCGCCGAGCGCTTCTTCCAGCGTTCGAAGTGATCGTTGAATTCGGGGACCGCAACACGCGGGTTGTAGGCGGATTCGTAATCGGCGGCGTCTTTGTTCATCGCTTGAGGCCTGCGGTCTTCAATTCATGTGAGTGCGCCGAATGACGCTGTGCTGTCACCGGGCGGCGGAATAAAAATACCGGGTAGAGTCTAGCAGAGATCACGCGAACGGCGCGTGGGGCGAGCCCACCCACGCAAGCATCCGCTAGCCGGCGCGAAGCAAGTTTTCCAGCTCCCGCGAATCGATCGGCTTGAGCAGATGCAGTTCGAACCCGGCTTCCCGCGAGCGGCGGCGATCCTCTTCCTGGCCCCATCCGGTCATCGCGACAATCATCAAACCGCGCGTGCTGTGGCTGGGGAAACCAGCGCGCCGCTTAAGACGGCGCGCACAAAACGGACGGTCAGCGTAACGTGTTCGGCGGTACTGCTGCGAAAGCTCGTCGCTCCGCCAGGGCTGCGGGATCAGCCGGCGCCGCCGCCTCGCCTCCCGGGGCGTTACCCGGCTGGGTAGCTGGCGAGGACGGCGCCCCGAACATGCCCCCGAACAACTGGTTGGCCGGGGTGCCATTGACCAGCATCTGTCCCATGGCGAACTGCGCATCGACGGTGAAATCCTGCCCTGAGGTGTGCAGCAGACCGGCATCGGTCAAGCTCTTCAGCTGCTCTTCGATTACTTTATCGGACATGGCCCGGATGTTTTCCTCGGTGCCGACGCCGCCTTGCTGGCGCAGCGCTACCTCGACCTGCGGGCGCACCCGGTGCTGCAGCTGTGTCCGCAGCAGCGTCCCGGAGATTTTCACATCGGCCTTGGCCTTCAGTCGCGTCATGAGATCCGCCGGCACCGGCATTTCAGGCAGGTTGCTGCCGTCGAATATCACGCTCGCATGAGCGAGTACGGAGCCCGCTGGTGTTTCCACTCCAAGCTGTTTCACGTGCAGCTCGGGCGAGCCGCGCAACAAATCCATACCGAGCTTCATTGCGAGCTGAAGAGCCATCCGCCCACGCTGTTCCGGGGTCATCGTAAGCTTCTCTGCGTTGCCGAAGTCGCCGAAGTATTTGGCAAGCGCGGCCTTGCTCAGGTTGGCGAATTCGAGCTCGAGCACGGCATTGGAAATGCTCTGGCTTGCGTCGCCGGCATGCGCCGCGCTGCCGGAACCCACGCGCAGCGCATATCCGAGCTGAACGTTATTGCCTTTGCTGTGCTGAGAGACTGAGCCGGCGAGGTCTTTGACAGCGATCTGCTGCAGCGCCGTCACGTAGCGGAACTCCGCCAGGCCGAGCTTGGTTTCGCCCTGCCAGTCGATCGCGGTACCGTGCATATCCCAGGCGCCTTCGACCTTCACTCCGGTGAGTACGGCCTGCGCATCGCCGCCTTCCACCGCCAGTGTCGGCACGGTTGCGTTTGCGACCCAGTGCTCCTGCGTATCCACCGTGAGGTTGCCCTGCATGCCGCCCCAGGTCACCGTGGTCTCAGGCTGCTGATGCAGCGGCTTGGTAAAAGCTGGAGAGACGAAGTGCGAAACGCGGCTGCCGTCGTAATTGAATACGGTGTCGACGCTGATCGGTGCCTGTCCGCTGAAGTAGTAGTCGAGCTCGGCTTTGAGCTCTCCGGTCCACTGCGGTACCGAATGCATACGCACCCAGCTCGCGCGATCTGGAACGTGCGAGATCTCGTGGCGCACATCGACATACAGCTTCGGATCGGCTTTGAGCGCGATGCGGCTCACCGCCTCGGAGGCGAGCCAGCCGCGCTCGAAGCGCGTGTAGGAGATGGTAACCGGCGATTGCTTGTCGGCACCTAATGTCTCGATATCGGCGCGCATTCTTTGTTCGGTGCGCAGACCGTTGTACCAGGGTGCCGCGCTTGCAACGCCGGCCAGGATGCCGATGGAAACCGCGACCAGCTTGAGTTTGTTCATGTGCCTTCCCCTTGCGGCTTGGGTCGAAGCGCCGGTCTCGATTCGCTTGCGATTCTCGAATTGACGCCCGGTGGTCGGTGCCATGGCACGTCCCGGGTCTGCTCTGGCCTGCAGTACCCTCAGGCTCAATCGGAGCCGGGCATGCACGCGGGCCACGTGGCTGCACTATCCATGCCAAAAACTAAACGCATAAGCGCAGCCTGCGAAAGTGCTTTGCCCATCGAGGATTACCGGACCCGCAACGAATAGTCGCGCGGCAAGGCCTCTCACGAGGCGGGCGCCGCGGTGTTACCATCGGCCGGTCTGCGGCGCTTGCGCACGGCGTTTTACAAATCGATCAAACGTGCGGCCGCGTTTATCCCTGTGTGAGGAGACTATGCTCGAATACTTCCCGATCGATAAAAACGACTTCGAGGGCAAAGTGCTGGTGACCGGTGCCGGCGGCTGTATCGGCAGCTGGGCTCTCGCGCTGCTCAATCGCGCCGGCGTGCCGGCCGCTGCGTTCGACCTGAGCGAAGACAAGCGCCGGCCGAAGCTGCTCATGGCCGATGCGGATCTCGCGAAGGTGCAATGGCTCACCGGGGACATCGGTGACTCTGAGACTGTGTTGAAGGCGGTCAAGGCGAGCGGGGCGCGCAGCATCATTCATCTGGCGGCTTTGCAAGTGCCGTTCTGCAAAGCCGATCCGGTGGCTGGTGCGCAGGTGAACGTGGTAGGCACCATCAATGTGTTCGAGGCCGCACGCAAGCTCGGTATCAAACGCATCGCCTACGCCAGCTCGATCGCCGCGCACGGTGCGATGGAAGGGCACGGCACGCTGCCCACGTTGTACGGCGCGTACAAGCACTGCAACGAGCAGACCGCGAAGGTGTACTCGAATGACTGGGGCGTGCACAGCGTGGGGCTGCGTCCCGGCGTGGTGTACGGCGTGGGGCGCGATCAGGGCATGACGTCGAAGACCACCGTTGCCATTCTCGCCGCGGCGGCAAACAAGCCCTACACCGTCCCGTTCCGCGGCGCCGTGTCCTGGCTGCATGCAGGCGAAGTGGCCGCGGGGTTCATTCGTGCAGTATCGAAGGAACGCAGCGAAGCACGGGTGTTCGACATCAACGGTGTTGCCACCACGGTGGAAGATTCTCTCGGCGTGCTCAAGCGCATCGCACCCGACGCACAAGTCAGTTGGTCGGGCGACGCGCTGCCGTTCCCGATGAATCTCTCCGACGAGCCGGTGCGCGCTTACCTGGGCAACTACGGTTCGGTGCCGCTCGAGGCAGGGATCCAGAGCACCTACGAGGCATTTCGTTCGCTCCTGCAGCGCGGACTGCTGAGCGCAAGCAACGTGGCGTAAGCCGGGAGGAGCTCAATGCTCCTGCCGCTTACTTGCTGCAAATGTATCTGTGCAGTGCCGCCGCAAGTTAAGAGCCGAGCTGGTGCGCAATACGACCGCGCTTGTGCAAGCTTGGAGCCACGCGCCGCGCCGGCCTCGTGTGCTGCTTTGCGCAAGTGTCTGGTCTATACTGCGGGCCCAACGATTGCCGCCCGGTCAGAGGATGCCATGCGCTCAGCACGTTCGATTGCACTCGCCGCGATGTTCCTGCTGCTCGGGGCCTGCATGACAAAGCCAGGCACCGCCTCGGTTGAGGCGTCTCCAGCGCCGCCCCCGGAGTTGATTCCAGACTATGCCGCGGCGCTGCAGGCCAATCCCGACGACTACATCGCGTTCGTGCGCAGCTGGCTCGGCGACAGCGCACCGGAGTTCGAGTCGCCGCAGTTTCTGCGTTATGCGTTGAGCGGCGATGACCGAGCCACGCAGGCCGGCGCCGAGCGCCTGCTCGCAGGCAACCGCGCGTTTTGCTCCGCCAATGCGGGCGAGATCGTTTCCAAGCCGCCGTCGTTCACCTGCGCAGGTGCAGACCACAAAGGGCTCGCGCGGCTTTCGCTATCTGTGTTTCACGCCTCCGCCGACCAGCCGGCTACGCTGCAATTCACTGCCGAGTCGGCGTCCGGGCTGGCGCGGCTCAACGAGGAACGCATGAGCGACTACCGGCGCGTGATCGACACCCTGGCCGGCAACGGTGTCGCCGGCGATGTGCTGCTGTCTTCGGGAGAGAACTTCGATGTGGTGCGCTTCGGCCGTCTGTCGGCGCCGGATTTCTACGCGTTGAAGACGCCAAACCACGGTCTCATCTGGTTTACCGATCTGGTGAGCGCCAAATGGTCGGAGCAAGGCTTGAGTGTCGTGGAGCGCGACGGCGACCGGTTCGAGGAGTCAGGCAGCGGGCTTGCTCCCGGCAATACCATCGTGCGATTGCGGCCGACGCTCGACAATGAACTCAAAGCTGAGCCGCTGAGCGCCGAGGAGCCATTTCGCTTCGTGTACTTCGACGCGGCGACCGAGCAACCGCGGCAGGCCCGTGTGCGCGCCGACACCCGCATTCTGCAGATCACCGTTTCCACCAAAGCGTCGCGCTATCGCAGCGGTGCGATTCAAGCGCGCTTCGACAAGAAGCAGCAGGAGGCCTTCCGCAAAACGCTTGTGGCCGACGCGCGCAAGGCCGCAGCCAATACCGGCCGACGCGAGGACAAGATCGATCTCGACGACCCGAAGATGCGCTCCGACCTCGATCAGGTCGGACGCGTAGGCCCCTGCGTGCGCACACAGTCCGAGGATCGCCTGCGCAACGGCGATATCTCGCTTTCCGAGTACCTCGTGTGCATCGAGTACCGGCAGGAAGCCGACATCGTCAAGGGCAACGGCGGCGAGGTGACACCCGACAAGACGCCGCTGCTGTTCCTCGGCCGCGCAGCGCATGCGCCCTGGTACGACTTCAACGGCATATTGCGCTAGCCTGGATCATTTATGAAGACGCCCCGATGAGTGCGCACAGCACATTGTTCCGCGATGTCGATGTGATCGACGGCACCGGAGCTGCGCCTTTTCGCGCGCAGGTCCTGGTCGAGGGCAATCGCATCGCGGCTGTGCTCGAGGGTCGCCATGCAGCCGCAATGTCGGCCGATCAGGTGATCGATGGTCATGGCGCGACGCTGATGCCGGGCCTGATCGAGTCGCACGCCCACCTCTCGTTCGTCGACGTCGCCATCAGTACTGAGCTGGGGCGCATCCCGCCCGAAGAGCACACTTTGCTCACCGCACGCCATGCTCGCACCCTGCTCGAGCACGGCTTCACCAGCTGCGTGAGCGCCGCATCGGCCAAGGCGCGCCTCGATATCGTGGTGCGCAACGCCATCGCGGCGGGCGACATCCCCGGGCCTCGTCTGCTCGCCGCAAGCCCGGAGCTCACCGTGACCAGCGGACTCGGCGATGCGCGCCTTGCGCACATGCATCAGGAGTCGTTCGCCATCGTGTGCGACGGCGCGGACGCATTTCGCAAGGTCGCACGCGAAATGTGCAGAGAAGGTGTGGATACGCTCAAGATCAATGTGTCCGGCGACACGATGCTCCCCGCGGCGCGCTCGCGGCACACCGTCATGACCGAGGCCGAGGTCGCAGCGGTATGCGAAGTTGCGCGAGCACACGAGTTGCAAGTGGCGGCCCACGCTCGCAACGCTGCGGCCATCAAGCTGTGTCTGCGGCATGGGGTAAAGATCATCTATCACGCCAATTTCGCGGATGCCGAGGCACTCGATCAACTGGCCGCGCAGCGCGACACGGTGTTCGTCGCACCGACCCTCGGCGCCAGTGTGGCGCTGCTCGAGCGCGGACCGCAATTCGGCCGCCTGCGCGCGCCGGGTGAGCGCGCCATTGTGGAAGAGGAGCTGCAGGCCGGGATCGCAAACATGCGTGCCCTCAAAGCGCGCGGTGTCCGTGTGCTGCCGGGTGGAGACTATGGCTTCGCGTTCAATCCCAACGGATGCAATGCGCGCGATCTCGAGCACTTCGTCAAGCTTCTGGGCTTCTCCCCGCTCGAAGCGATCGCAGCGGCCACCAGCCAGGGTGGACAGCTGATGGGCCGCAGCCACGAGCTCGGTCAGGTCCGCGAAGGCTTCCTCGCCGATCTGCTGCTGGTCGACGGTGACCCGCTGGCCGACATCGCGATTCTGCAGGATCGCGGACGGCTGCGTGCGATCATGCAAGACGGGGTGTTCTACAAAGCCCCGTGAGGCGGCTGTGGTCTGCCCGCGCGAGGGACGGTAAGCTGTGCGCTCGTCCGACGTAGCCCGCCTTACCCGATCGGCACGCCGCGACCTGAATGCTCGCGACGAAGCAAAGAGCACCCTCCTGAACGCCACGGAGTCTACTATCGGCATATCGATCGCGGTGCAGTTGCGCGGCGCCACCAAGACCTATCCGAACGGACTGCGCGCGCTGGAGCCCATCGACTTGAGCGTGCGCGAGAGTGAATTCGCCACGCTCCTCGGGCCTTCGGGTTGCGGCAAGAGCACGCTGCTGCGCATGGTCGCACAGCTCTCGGCGCCTTCGGCAGGCAGCGTGACGCTCTGGCCGGACAGCGCCTCGCACGCCGTTGCGGGCGATCGAGTGCCGCAGCAGCGCCTGGCCTTCGTGTTTCAAACTCCGACGTTGATGCCGTGGGCGACCGTGGAAGGCAATGTCGGGCTGCCTCTGTCCTTGGCCCGCGTGCGGGCCGATGAGGCAGCAGGCCGGGTGGCGAGCGCCCTGCAGCTGGTCGGCCTCGACGCATTCCGCTCGCTCTATCCGCGCCAGCTCTCGGGCGGCATGCAGATGCGCGCGTCCATCGCTCGCGCGCTGGTCACCGAGCCCGCGTTGCTGTTGATGGACGAACCGTTCGGTGCCCTCGACGAGATCACGCGCGCGCGTCTCGATCAGGAGATTCGCGAGCTGTGGGCGCGTCGCTCGCTGACCGTGCTGTTCGTCACGCACAGCATCTATGAAGCGGTGTTTCTGTCCACTCGCGTCCTGGTCATGTCGGCGCAGCCCGGCCGCATTCTGGGCGAGGTGCGCATTGACGAGCCGCATCCGCGCACCGATGCGTTTCGCATGTCCGAGCGTTTCGCGCGGCTGTGCCAGCGCCTGTCCGAGCTGCTCGCTCGGGGCAGCCGCGCCGAGCTGAGATGAAGCGCCTGCCGATCCATTACCTGGCACCGGCCGTGGTCGGCCTCGCCTTCGTCGTGCTGTGGGGCGTGCTGGTGCACGTGCTGGACACGCCCTTCTACCTCGTGCCCTCGCCGCTGCTGGTGTTGCGCACGCTGGTGCACGATGCGCCACTGCTGCTCAGCGCTCTGCTGGTAACTTTGCAGATCGCCGGCCTTGCGCTGGCGCTCGCCGTGGTGCTCGGCGTGACCCTCGCCTTCGTGTTCGTGCAAAGCCGCGCCATCGAGATGAGCCTGTTTCCCTACGCGATCCTGCTGCAGGTCACGCCCATCGTCGCGATCGCCCCGCTCATCATCATCTGGGTACACGATCCGCTGGCGGCGCTGGTAATCTGCGCCACCATCGTCGCGATTTTTCCGATCATCTCCAATACGACGCTCGGGCTGAGGAGCGTGGATCCCGATCTTGCGGCGTTGTTCCGCCTGTACGGTGCCAGCCGCCGGGACACGCTCATCCGACTCCGCATTCCCAGCGCTATGCCATACTTCTTCGCCGGAATGCGAGTGTCGGGCGGGCTGGCATTGATCGGGGCCGTGGTGGCCGAGTTCGTCGCGGGCACCGGCGGTACCGCATCGGGCCTGGCGTACCAGATCCTGCAGGCGGGCCTGCAACTGAACACGCCGCGTCTGTTCGCGGCGCTGCTGTTGATCACGCTCGCCGGTGTGGCGATTTATGCATTGATCTCCACGCTCGCGCGCTTGAGCCTGCGGCACTGGCACGAGAGTGAAATGACTGCGGAACGCTAGCCTGATCTACTCCAGCGTTCCCACACTTAGACGAGAGGGAAGGGAAATGAAAACAGCAAAAATCGCAGGATTGATCGGCTTGATGCTGTCGCTCGTATCGTGTGTGACTTACGCGCAGCAGAAGGTGATTTTCTACACCAACTGGTACGCGGAAGCCGAGCATGGCGGCTTTTATCAGGCTGTGGCCGAAGGTATCTACAAGGCGAATGGGCTCGATGTCGAAGTCAAGATGGGCGGGCCGCAGATCAACGTCATGCAGCTGCTGCTCGCAGGCCAGGCCGATCTGGTGATGGGATACGACCTGCAGACCATCAAAGCGGTCGAACAGCACCTGCCGGTCATCACAGTGGCCGCCACGTTCCAGAAGGATCCCGCCGTGTTGATCGCACATCCCGGGGTGAAGGATCTTTCCGAGCTGAAGAGCAAGACGCTGCTCATCGGCCAGGCGAGCGAGACGACATTCTGGCCGTGGCTCAAGGCGAAGTACGGCTTCACCGATGCGCAGAAGCGCCCGTACGCGTTCAGTGTGCAGCAATTTCTCGTCGACAAGAACGCTGCGCAGCAGGGCTATCTCACCTCGGAGCCGTTCACCATCGAGAAGGCCGGCGTGAAACCGGTGGTGTTCCTGCTCGCCGATAGCGGCTATCCGCCCTACGCCGAGACGATCGTGGTGACGGACAAGACCGTGAAGGGCAAGAGCGAGATGATCCGCAAGTTCATAGCGGCCACCGCACAGGGCTGGAAGAGCTATCTCCAGAATCCCGCGGCCGGCAATGCGCTGATCAAGAAAGCCAACCCGGAGATGACCGATGATCTGCTCGCGTTCGGCGTGAAGAATATGCGCGACTATGGGCTGGTGAGCGGCGGCGACGCCAAGACGCAAGGCGTCTTGACGATGACCGACGCGCGCTGGAAGCAGACGTTCGATTTCATGGTTTCGGCCGAACTGACCGCCTCCGATACCGATTATCGCAAAGCTTATACGCTGGATTTCGTCAAGGACATCAAAGTCCTGCCTTGATCGGCACGCGAAAGCACCCGCGTCCCGCTTGTCGCACGGGCGCGGGCTTTCTATACTCGTTACAAAACGGCGGCGCAGGGTTGGCGGAAGCCGCCTGAGCTTCGCCTACAACCAGGAGGAGACCGATGGGTGGGATTGCGACTGAGTCAATCCGCGCGGCAGCTTTAGTCGGGCATGCCGGCAGCGGAAAAACACTGCTCACAGAGGCGCTGCTGCATGGCGCCGGCGCGATCACCGCCGCCGGTACCATCGAGCGCGGCAGTACCGTGAGCGACTTCGATGCGCTGGAGAAGCAGCACCAGCACTCCATGTACACTACGCCGGTGTGCTTCGATCATCGCGGCACGCGCGTTCATCTGATCGACACCCCCGGCTATCCCGATTTTCTCGGCCAGTCGATCAGCGCGCTGCAGGCGGTGGACACTGTCGTGGTGACGATCAACGCGCAGAGCGGCATCGAGCTCACCACGACCCGCATGATGGACTGGGCCAAGCGTCGCGATCTGTGCCGCATGATCGTGATCAACAAGATCGACGCACCGGACATCGATCTGCCCGCGCTGCTCGCGCGTATTCAAGACGCATTCGGGAAAGAGTGCCTGCCCATCAATCTCCCGGCCGGGGCGGGCAGCAAAGTGGTCGACTGCTTCTTCAATCCGTCGGGAGAATCAGATTTCTCCTCGGTTGCCGAAGCGCACAGCGCCATCATCGATCAGGTCGTCGAGGTGGACGAGGATCTGATGGCGGTCTATCTGGAAAAAGGCGAAGTGGCTCCCGACGAGTTGCACGCGCCGTTCGAGAAGGCGCTGCGCGAAGGCCATCTGGTGCCGATCTGCTTCACGTCTGCGAAGACCGGCGCCGGCGCGAGCGAGCTTCTGGAGATCTTCGTCAAGCTGCTGCCCAATCCGCTCGAAGGCAACCCGCGCCCCTTCCTCAAGGGCGAGGGCGAGCGCGCAGAAGAGTTTCACGCGGAGCTCGACCCCGCCAAGCATGTCATAGCGCACGTCTTCAAGGTGAGCGTCGATCCGTACGTCGGCAAGCTCGGCGTGTTCAAGGTGCACCAGGGCACGGTCACGCGCGACAGCCAGCTGTTCGTCGGCGATGGACGCAAGCCATTCAAGGTCGGTCAGCTCTATCTGCTGCGCGGCAAGGAGCACATCCCGGTCGATGCCTGCGCACCGGGCGATATCGGTGCAGTCGCCAAGGTCGAGGAGATCGGCTACGACTGCGTGCTGCATGATTCCCACGACGAAGACCATATCCACATCCGACCGCTCGAGTTTCCTGCACCGATCTACGGCATCGCCATCGAAGCGAGCAAACGCGGCGACGAGCAGCGCTTGTGGGAGATTCTCCAGAAGCTCGCCGCCGAAGACCCTTGCCTGAACGTCGATCGCGTCAGCACCACCAACGAAACCGTGCTGCGCGGCTTGGGCGAGCTGCAGGTGCGCTGCCTGCTGGAGCGCATGACCGGCCACTACAAGCTGGACGTCACGACGCATCCGCCGCGCATCGCTTATCGCGAGACCATCACCGCTGCGGCCGAAGGCCACAGCCGTCACAAGAAGCAGACCGGCGGTGCCGGCCAGTTTGGCGAAGTCTATCTACGCGTGGAGCCGCTGCCGCGCGGGAGTGGCTTCCAGTTTGTCGATGAGGTCAAGGGCGGTTCCATTCCCGGACAATACATCCCGGCGGTGGAGAAAGGCGTGCTGCAGGTGGTGGAGCACGGAGCCATTGCCGGTTATCCGATGCAGGACGTGAAGGTCGTGGTCTACGACGGCAAGAGCCATCCGGTCGACTCGAAAGAAGTGGCCTTCGTCGCCGCCGGGCGCAAGGCGTTCCTGGAAGCAATCAACAAAGCCCGCCCGATTGTGCTCGAGCCGATCGTCAACATCCACGTCAATGTGCCCGAGCAGAATATCGGCGACATCACCGGTGATCTGTCGTCCAAGCGCGGTCAGGTGAGCGGCACCAACCCGACCAGCGGCGGGCTGGTGAGCATCGACGGGCAGGTACCCCTCTCCGAGCTGAACGGCTATCAGTCGCGGCTCAAGTCGATCACCGGCGGAGCAGGCTCGTTCAGCATGGAGCTGTCGCATTACGAAGCGGTGCCGCCGCCGGTGCAGCAGCAACTCGTGTCACTGCATAAGGTGCATCCGGAAGACTAGCGGCTCCGCGCGTGAAGGGCGAAGGGTGAAGAGTGAAGGGTGTACGCAGCGCAGCCGGTGGGCTGCGCTGTTTTTATCGGCCACGTTGACAGTTGCGCTCAATGCGTACGCAGTTCCGGAGTTGGACCAGCCGGCACCGCCGCTCAAGGGCACGCTGTTCACAGGTGAAGCCTTCGATCTTGGAGCAATGCGCGGCAAGGTGGTGCTGGTGAATTTCTATTCCAGCTACTGCAAGTACTGCGCATACGAGATCGGCAATGTCGAGACGATCTACGAGAAGTACCAGTCCCAAGGCCTGGAAGTGATCGAGCTGGGCGTGGACGAGGTGAACGACCGCGCGCGGGTGGAGCGCATGCTGGCCATTTATCACCTGCCCGGGACCATGGTGGACGACCTGCGCGAGAACGGATTCGGCCGCCGTTACCCTACACCGACCGCATTTCTGATCGACCGTAACGGCATCCTGCGCCACAAGCAATGGGGCGCCAAGACCGCGGATTACTTCAGGGAAGTGCTGCTGCCGCTGCTGCGCGAGCGTTGAGCTTAGCGCGAGAGCATATGGGCAGCGAGCTGCGTCCACTCCTCATCGAGCGAGGCTTTGCACACCGGTTTACCGGCCCTGCGATACCAATAGCCTGCGTTCGATAGATCGCCTTCTTTGCGGTGCAGGTAGGCGTGTATCCAGGCATTGTCGGTGTCGTCTTCGTCCTGCACGATAGCATGCGCACGCTGCCAATCGTTGCGCGCCTCGTACCAGAGCGCGTTTAGCGCCGGGCTAAGACCCTGGGGCGGTGCCGCGCCTGCAAGCGAATCGCGAAAAGCGTTCAGATCCATTCGCTCACACCGCGGTAGCGGCTTCCGCCTCGAGCGGCACGCTCCAGCCATACGGATCAGGCTCACGGCCGTACTGAATATCGGTCAAGGCTGCTTGCCACCGTACACAAAGGCGACACTCATCGCTCCGGCTTCCTCGACATAGCGGCGCTCCAGCGCATCGAGCCAGAGCACTTGATCGTAGCCGTTGGCGCGCGCCAGCTCCGTGGCATACAGGCTCATCGCGTAGTTCGCGATGGTCTTCGCTTCACCGGTCCCGCCGCGCACGGCGCGGAAATATTCGTCGGATACGCAGTCGAAGGTGCGGATGATACCTCGCCCGCGCCAGGCAGTGGCTCGAGCAGACTGCTCTGGCCTGGAATTGTCCAAGCTAGGCTTGCGGGCGCTCTTCGGGTGGCGGCAGTGGCACGGTGAGCGTGCCGATATGCCCGCGGATCGCATCGAGCGCCTGCTCCGCGTTGCGAAAGCGATCTTCCGGCAGCTTCGCCAGGAGCTTGTCGATCAATCCTTGAAACTCACTCAGCGACTCGGGCAGGAAGGGAACCGGCGCGTGAATGTGATTCTGCGCCACTTGCGGTGCGTCCTCACCGACGAAGGGCCGCTCACCTGTGAGCATTTCGTAGAGCATCACGCCGAGACTGTACAGATCGCTGCGGTGGTCGACCTTCTTACCGAGCGCCTGCTCCGGGCTCATATAGTACGGCGTGCCCAGACCCTCGCCATGACGCGTATGGCTAACTGCGGACAGGACATTCTTCGCGATCCCGAAATCGGCCAGCACCAGCGTGCCGTCTTCGCGCAGCATCAGCGTATCGGGCTTCAAGTCACGGTGCACGATACCGCGCGCGTGCACCTCCATCAGCGCCTCGGCCACCTGACGGACGTAGTCAAGGACCACGCGCGGAGGCAACTGCTCGCGCATGCGCTGGCGCAGATCGCCGCCGGGGAAATATTCCATCACGATGTAGGCATGCGTATCCGTCTGGCCGCGGCCGAAGATCTCTGCCACGTTGGGATGGCGGATCTGCGAGATCAGGTCGTATTCCTGCAGGAAGCGCTGCAGGAGCTCGAAACCGCCGTCACTGATGTTGAGCACTTTGAGCACGCGCGGCGCGCCGGTCGGCTCGTATTCTGCCAGGAACGCGCGCGACAACCCGCCCTGCCCCAGCCGGCGCAGCAGCCGGTACCCGGGAATCTTGATCGGCGAATCGGCCGGGCGCAACGGCGCGAACTGCCCAGGCGTGCGGAAGCGGTGCGGCTCCGCCAGTACCTGGTCACGCACCCGCATGATGATGGCGGCATTCTTCGCGATCGCATCCTTGATCGTCTCGTAGGTGTGCAAAGAGCGCATATCTGCGTTCTGACGCGGGCGCAGGCCGATGATCTCGGTGATCTCCACCGGTGAGGCGCGGCCGCGCACCAGCAGCGACCCGCGCTTGCCCGGGATGAAGCGCGGACCGGCGCGCTGCAGCGTATCGATCGTAGTGACGACGCTCGCACCGAGCTTCTTGGTTTGCTCCTCGAGACGCGAGGCGACGTTTACGGTATCGCCGATTATGGTCATATCGACACCCGCGCCGGTATTCACTTTCACCACCACGGCGTCCCCCGTATGGACGCCAATGCCGACCGCGAAATCCGGCAAGGTGCGATCCGGAAAGCGCCGCGCGAGCCACTGATTGAACCGTTGCGCGACGATCACATGGAACAGCGCAGCGCGGAGCGCCCGCTCAGCGTGATCCTCGCGATTCGGGCCGGCCGACTCGAACAGGGCGAGCACCCCATCACCGAGCAGCTTCACGATCCAGCCACCCTGCTGCAGGATCGGCTCGCAGGCGCGCACAAAATAGGCATTCAGGACTTCTGCGACTTCCATCGTGGTCAGTGATTCGGCCAGCGTGGAGAAGCTGCGGATATCGGAGAACAGCACCGTGCCGTAACGAGCTTCCTGCGGCGATCCGGCCACGGGCCCGACATACCCTGCGGAGCGCGCGGTAAACAACGCCGTCGAAGTCACACCCGAGGTGGAGCGTAATGCCTGCAACGCTACCGGATCCACTTCGCCGCTGGGTGCGACCGAATCCGTCGGAATCGATGCAATGCCGGACGAGAAATCGCGCAGCGACTCGTTGCGGCGCAGACGGAAGTCGATCACCCGCATCAGCTCTTCGCGGGCGAGCGGCTGCGTCACATAGTCGTCGGCACCATGCTCCATCGCCTGCCGGACGGCATCGGCGTCGCCATTTTGCGCCAGTATAACGATAGGGGTTTGCGTGATGAGTGGATTGGCGCGGATGGCTGCCACCGCCGCAGGCACATCGAGCCCGGGCTTGGCGGCTCCGCACAGCACCAGGTCCGGGCGCATCGACACCGCCAGGCGCAGCCCGGCGATCGCATCCTCCGCCGCAAACACCTGATGACCAGCGGTTTCCAGGTGCAAGCGCAGGAGATCGCGAGACGGCGCTTCGTTGTCTACCACCACGATGCGCGCCATGCTATTCCAACGTCCTCATGCTCTAGGGTTCCAGTAGCGTAGCCGCGGTTGATCCGTGCCGCCGCTGCAGATGTTCGGACAATAGGCGAAAAACGTCTGCTCGTCGACTGTCTAACAAATCACTCGCCTTGCATAGCGCTTCCTGCATCCATGCGGAATATTTAACCTTCGGCAGGACCGACTGAGTTCCAGTATTTTCGGATGATTGTGTTGTAACAGAAACGACAGGAATAAATCTATGGAACTCACTGTTGTCATGGAGGGCGTGATGCGACCATCACGTTCGGTCGAGCACGTATTGAGCTCGGCGCTGATCCGCTCGCATAGTGGGCTGGCTGTTTCCTCGAGTCGGCCGTCGCGTGCGGACGACGATTATTGTGCTGGCCGCACGCGGCGCCGAGATCTGACATCGCCGTTTCGCTGCGGTGTGAAGCTGCCGGTCTTCATCTGGCCGCTGCTCAACGCCGAGGAACGCGCGGTACGCGGCGGCTTGGCCTTCGACATCGCGCTCCCCGTCTACGGGCGCCTGGTCCGCTATCTAGGGAAGCTCTGATCAAGTCTTGATCAGAGCTTCCCTAGGCTGGGTCCGGCCGCATTGAATATCCGGCCCGTACCCACCATGTAAACGCCGTGCCAAGATGCGAAGGGCCGAGCCAGTTCTGGCCGTTTCTTGCTACCCTAGGCGCATAATCGCAACTTCAAGGGATACATCGAAATGGCTGAGAGACCAGAAGGCCGGTTGCCCGAGCCGAAGATGGACGCGAACGCGCTCTATCGCGAAGAGGTCTACACCGACCGGCAGATCGGGACGATCCGCGCTTTGATTCCGGTCAAGACCGACGGCTCACCCGATAGGGCGCGGTCCACGCTCTATGTCGGAGAAGCGCAGATCTATACCACGATGGGGACACTGCCGTTGAGCTTCGAGCTCGATGCATCGACGCTCACCGAGGCGGTGGCGAAGTACGCACCCGCAGCCAAGGAAGCCGTGGAGCGCGCGGTGCACGAGCTCGAAGAGATGCGCCGGCAGGCGGCCTCGTCGATCGTCATTCCGCGCGGCGGCGCGGGTGGACTGCCTCCCGGCGGAGTGGGCGGAGGCGGCAAGATTCAGTTGCCGTGAGAATGCGCTGGTCCACGCGGCGGCCATGATGCAGAGCCGACGTCGACGGTTGCTGGCCGGGCTCGCCTGCGCCCCGCTTGCCGGGCTCGCTCAGTCGCTGCCGTCGCAGGCGCGCTCGCTGTCGCTCTATCACACCCACACCGATGAGCGAGTCGCTGTGACGTACTTCGCCAACGGTACCTATTTGCCCGATGCAATCAGCGAGATCGAACGTCTCCTGCGCGACTTTCGCACCGGGGAGATACATGCGATCGACCTGCGACTGCTGGATACGATGCATGCGCTAGGCGAGCGCTGCGGCGGACCAGGCTTCGAGGTGATCTCCGGCTATCGGTCGGCGGCCACCAACGCGCAGCTGCAGGCCACGACGGAAGGCGTGGCTCCCAACAGTCTGCATCTGTCAGGCCGTGCGGTCGACGTGCGCTTGACCGGCTTCGATACAGCGCGGCTGCGCGACGCCGCGCTGGCGCTTGCCCGCGGCGGCGTCGGTTATTACCCGCAATCGGACTTCCTCCATCTCGACACGGGACGGGTGCGCAGCTGGGG